>JAZQPN010000450.1:0-5270 GCA_045628585.1 Bacteroidales bacterium
GCCATCACTTCCAGAGGCTCGCCGCTGAAACGGCTAATCAACACCGTGGTCAAAACGCCCAAAGCGACAATGGCAATGGCGCAAAGATTGAGTTTCAAACCACCTTTTTTGAAAGAAGCAAAGAAGTTTGGTCCGACCTGAAAGCCAACGGCAACGACAAAGAGTATCAAACCGAACTCCTTGATGATGTGCAACATTTCGCCATTGAGCGAAATGCCCAAGGCACTCAGAATGATGCCTATGAAAAGCACCCAAGTAATGCCCAGCGAAACGTGAGCGACTTTCAGTTTGCCCAGCAGCAGACCCAACACGATGGAAACTGCCAGATAGAAGACCGTAGGGCCGACGCCCGAACCTGTGAAAAGTGATAACATGATGCCTGTTTTTAAAGGAATTGCCCCGCACAAGCAGGGCAATTCCATATTTGTAATATTTTGTGATTCAAAATTAGTCGCCCAAGGTAGCCACCATGACAGCCTTGATGGTATGCATACGGTTTTCGGCTTCGTCGAAAACGATGCTGTTCTTTGATTCGAACACTTCTTCTGTGACTTCGATGCCGTCAAGACCGAACTTAGCGTTGACATCGCGGCCAACCTGAGTTTCGAGGTTGTGGTAAGCCGGCAGGCAGTGCATGAACTTGCAATTCGGATTGCCTGTCATTTCCATCATCTGCTTGTTGACCTGGTAAGGCATGAGCAGGTCGATGCGCTGCTTCCATACTTCAGCAGGTTCGCCCATCGATACCCAAACGTCGGTATACAAGAAGTCGCAACCTTTGACGCCTTCGGCAACGTTATCGGTAACAGTGACCTTTGCGCCAGTTTCCTTAGCAATTTCCTTACAGGTGTTGATGAGTTCCTGATTTGGCTGCAATTCCTTTGGAGCCACGATACGGACATCCATACCCATCTTGGCACCACCAACCATCAGTGAGTTACCCATGTTGAAACGGGCATCACCGCAGTAAGCAAAAGTGACTTGGTTGAGCGGTTTGTCGCTGTGTTCCTGCATGGTGAGGAAGTCAGCCAAAATCTGTGTCGGGTGGAATTCGTTGGTCAAGCCGTTCCAAACCGGAACGCCGGCATACTGAGCCAGTTCTTCAACGATGTCCTGAGCAAAACCACGGTATTCGATGCCATCGAACATACGGCCCAAAACGCGGGCTGTGTCTTTCATGGATTCCTTAACGCCAATCTGTGAACCGGTAGGTCCAAGATAAGTGACGTGAGCACCCTGATCCTTAGCGGCGACTTCGAAAGCGCAGCGTGTACGGGTTGAGGTCTTTTCAAAAATCAAGGCAATGTTCTTGCCAGTGAGGTGTGGTTGTTCGGTTCCAGCATATTTGGCAGCTTTCAGGTCGGCAGCCAATTTGAGGAAAAACTTTATTTCTTCCGGTGTGAAGTCCAAAAGCTTCAGGAAGTTTCTGTTTCTGAGGTTAAAAGCCATTTCTTTTTATTTTTAATGAGTTAGACAATTTCTGAAAAAGTGCTGCAAAGGTAGGTTTTTTTTCAATCGGAAAGAAGCAGACAGATGGTTTTCGTTTTTTTTTACCGAAACCGCCAATGAAGAAGTCACATCTTTTCACCCCAAAATAATTATTTCCCTATTTTTGCACCGTGAAATTCAATCGTCTTGCGTATTGATTGCGGCTTAATGGGCGTGACAGACTCCGTTTTCCGGAAAAAGACGAAACTACAGGCACGCTTTCGCTAAGGCAACGTTGCAAAAAGGAAGTTCCCTTAAAAATGATTGTACAAGATGGAAAACGAAAAAATAATTCTCGGCATCGACCCCGGCACCATGGTGATGGGCTACGGACTCATCAGGGAGCAAGGCAAGAAGATGGAACTCATGCAGATGGGCGTCATCAACCTGAAGAAACTCGACAACCAGGCCTTGAAACTGAAGAAAATCTTCGAACGCGTTTTGGAAATCATCAACGAATATCATCCTGACGAACTGGCTATCGAAGCGCCGTTCTTTGGGAAAAACGTGCAATCGATGCTGAAACTGGGCCGTGCGCAGGGCGTGGCCATGGCTGCTGCCCTTTACCGCGACATCCCGATTTTCGAGTATTCGCCAAAAACCATCAAACAGACCATTACGGGCAATGGAAATGCTTCGAAGGAACAGGTGGCCAAGATGCTTCAGCTGATGCTGAAATTCGATGAAAACCCCGATTTTTTCGATGCCACCGATGCCGTCGGCGCAGCCGTTTGCCATGCCATCGACAAGGGCAAGGATGTGAACTACACCAAGCACACCACCGAAAAAGCCAAGGCTTCGCGCAAACCCGACTGGAGCAAGTTCATCGCCGAAAATCCGGATAGGGTGAAGCGATGATTGCCTTTTTTGACTTATGCCAATTGCCAAAGTCTTGTCAGTTGGCAGTCAGCTTTTCAGAGAGATGCGACATGCGCATGACACACAAGGAAATATGACGGATGTCGCAGCCCGACATATTGCTTCGCTTGTTTAGGGTAACGGAAAGGAGACCTCTTCGAGGGTTGAACGAGTCAAAAAAGCATATTGTTATCTTATTTTTCATATTTTTGCCCCGATGAAACTGAAACATCTCATATTGTTTCTTGCCGTGGTTGTTGCGGCTTGCTCTTCGCGGCACACTGTAGAGACGCTCGTCATTGACTGCGTCGAATGCAAAGCATTTCCCAGCGAAAGCGGGAATATCGCGTCTCCTAACAAACAATTACAAGCCATCGACAGCCTGATGTGGCGGCAGCCCGACAGTGCGCTGATGGTGCTGGTGGATTTTGCGGGCAGCCCGCAGGCCGACAGCCTGAGCACATTTGATGGGCATTTTTTCCAGATGCTGCTTTCCGAATTGCTTTATAAAAACGACTGCGAACAGACCAACCGCGCTGAACTGCTGAAAGCGGTGGATTACTTCGACAGTCTGACAATTGCCCTTAACGACTCCCCTCAGCCTCGAAGCCGTCATTTCGGACTTGGTCCGCAATCTCCCGGCCAAAACGACAACCTTGTCTTTCTTGATGCTCGGGCACATTATATTAATGGCGTGGGGTTTTATGAGCGTGACAGTGTGGTTGAGGCTTGCACGGAATATCTGAAAGCGGTGGAAATTATGGAAAGCCATTATAAGACAGAAAATCTGGCAAATAAAAAAGCGCAGTTCATGGGGCTGACTTTCAATAGGCTCTTTGATTTGTTTTCAGAGCAATATATGGCGGAACCTGCCATCGATTGTGCTCAGCAAGCATTGGCATTCTTCCGCAAAGCCGATCTTTCAGTCTATGGCGTTCCAAATATTATGTATTGGATGGGAGTGCAATTTGCTGTTATGGACAAAATTGACAGTGCAGAATATTACTATGCCCAAGCCTTAAACTTGCTACCCGATACCACTAACTTGTGTTATCGCAATTTACGTTCAAGCATGGCTTTGAACAACTACTTGTGTCACCCAAAAGCCGATGCCGCATTGCAAACGCTTAAACAGATGGCTGTTGAAGCCGAAGATGATGATGAAAGGTTGACCCGATATCATACCATTGGATACATTTATTACAGGGAAAGCGTCTATGATTCCGCCCTCAGGTACTTACAGCCTGTGTTTGACCGAAAGACTGACCTTGGAATTAGACTCGAAGCAGCCGAACATCTTAGCAAAATCTATGGCAGCCTTGGAGAGCACGCAAAAGAGGATGCCTATATCCGGTTCATGGCTCAGTATAAAAGCATAGGAGCTGAAACCAAGTCGGGAGCCTCAAAACTGAGTACCTTGTATCAAGACTATGCAAACAGGAAACAGCAACGACAGGCCGAGGCTGAACACGCAAAGCACATCAAAAAAACAGTCGGAACCATTGTGATTGTTGCTGTTTTTGTGGCATTGGCCATTGTTGTCGTGGCGAAACGGAGAAGCAAAAAACTGCTTAGGCAGGAAATGGAGAAGCAGCGGCAAGCCCACCAAGCCCAGCAAAATGCCCTTTCGGGACGGCTGAAACAGAGCAACCAGGAGATACGCGAACTGAAAGAGCAGATAAAGCAGCAGGACGATCGGTCGGCAAAAGCCGAAGCAGCGCCAACATTTGCCGAAGAACCCGTTTGCCGCCTTATCGTGGAGCGGGTCAACGAGAGACAGTTCAAGGCGAAAGTGGATTATGCCATCTATAAGGATTCCGCTTTGGACAAGCAGCAGCTGTTAGACTTGCGTCTGGCTGCCGACCGCCATTTCAATCAGTTCACCGTCCGTCTCAAGCAGGCCTATCCGAAACTTACTAACAGCGACCTTGACTATTGCTGCCTCTATTTGCTCGGCCTGAACGATGCCGACATTGCCGCATTGATGCAACGCGCCTATAACACGGTTACTGAGCGCAGTACCAAACTGCGAAATGTTTTTGGTAGCGAAAACAACATTTCCAATACTTTAAGGGGTCTTGCTGAATCTTTTCTACTAAATTGATTAGCAAGACGTTAATTAAAAATCCGAACCTTTCCGAACCATCATTTTCTTGCGGGGTTTTGGAGCCTACTCTATTTTTGCATCGTGATTTAAAATCTAATAAATGATGAAAAAAATGACAAAATTGGTTCTGATGCTCTGTTTAGTCCTTTCAGGAGCATGGTGCTACGCTAACGGCGCGGCCAGTACGGAAAATGAGAAAGGAGAAGGAATACCTATTGAGATTATAAAACGAGATAGTGGAATGGACGTTGATAAAGGCTTATCCATTAATCTTACTCTTGATGGGCACAGCCTGATGGTGTCTTTCACCGAAAACCTCGGCCAAGTGATCGTTGATGTGGAAACCATTTCGGGCGGCAATGTCCAGTGTCTCTCAATGCTTACCCCAAACGGAATGCAATTCTACATTCCTTTTGAAGGGGATTACATGGTCACCTTTACGTTCCCCAATGGAGATGAGTATTATGGTGAGTTTACGGTAACGGATTAACAAACACATAATTAAATTATTGCAATTATCACTAAAATCTCAAACATCATGAAAAAAGCATTATTTACATTCGTCATCGTGCTGCTTTCAGTGGCGGCACAAGCCCAGATCAAGATGCACAGCGACGGACGCATCACCTTTCAGACTTTGGCCAATACGACCACACAGGGAATCTCTATTGGTCCAGCCCCCAATTGTCTATTCGACATAAATGGAACAAGCTATTTTCACAAAGCCGTTTTCTTTCTGAAACCCGCTGGAAATTATGAATGGATAAACGCTGTCCAAACTTCTAATTCATTTTCCGCATCATGGGTCATCACCTAT
>JAZQPN010000451.1:0-4354 GCA_045628585.1 Bacteroidales bacterium
TAAATCTTGATGTGTTCGCTTTGCCTGAAACTGACTCTGAAATCGGTCTTGGGCAAAATGCAAAGATAATCGCTTATATCAGTGAGGTTTGTGGCCATGTTGACAATGATGTTCGACGAGGGCAGCTTTTTCAGGTATTCTTGTTTTTCGGATTTCAAAACGCTCATGAAGCCAAAATCTTTTGGGGTGATTTCGGTGTATAAATCGCTTTGCAGTATGTTGTCGGAAATTTGGTCGCACAAAACGATGAATCCGCAACGGCTGGCTCCGAAAAGATTTTTTACGGTGCTTTCCAGATTCTTCAGAATGGTTTTGTCCCTCTCTTCGAGTATGATTGTGACAGAGCTAACTTTCAGCATATTAGGTAATTTCACCAGACTTTTTATCTCTGTGAAACGTTCCAAAGCCTTGTGCAATGCCCTATATCTGATTTTGTCAATTATCTTCATGCCGCAAATTTAGAGTTTTTATTATAAATAGGTGCAATATTTGTTTAAAAACGCTACTTTTGCTGAATAATTGTGCGAAAAAGCGCGTTGTTTTTTTTGATATGTCGATGCTTATTACGGTTCTAGGAAGCGGAACGTCGCAGGGAGTGCCGGTTATTGGTTGCCAATGTCCTGTGTGCCAGTCGAATGACCTGCGCGACAAACGCTTGCGTACTTCTATTTTGATTCAGACGGAACAAGTGGCTGTGGCGGTCGATGCAGGTCCTGATTTTCGTCAGCAAATGTTGCGTGAAAATGTGAATCGCCTTGATGCTGTGCTGATTACGCACGAACATAAGGATCATATCGGCGGCTTGGACGATTTGCGACCTTTCATTTTCCGGCAGGAGAAACCGATGGTTTTGTATGCTTCCGATGAGGCTTTGCCTGAGATAAAACGGGAATATTCGTATGCTTTTGACGAGCATCCTTATCCTGGTGCGCCGACTTACGATATCCGCAAACTTGACGAAACGCCATTCGATTTAGGCGATTTGCACATCGAGCCTATTCGCTTGAAACACTTTACTTTGACGTGTTACGGCTTTCGCATCGGTAAATTTGCATACGTTACCGATTTGAGCGAGATTCCCGAAGGAATTGCTGAGCGTTTGCAAGGTGTTGAATATCTGATTATTGAGGCCTTGCAGAAGAAAAAACACTATTCGCATATCACATTGGATGAAGCGATTGCCGTGGCCAATAAAATCAATCCGAAACGGACTTGGTTCACACATTGCAGCCATAGCATGGGGCGTTATGTGGACGTTTGCCGCGAGTTGCCCGAAAGCATGGCTTTGGCTTTTGATGGAATGAAATTTTTGGTGGAATAATTTGCATTGTTCTGAAATTTGGCTTTTATTTGCAAAAATTTACGACTATGAAATCTACAATTGCCCAACATTTAATCAAGGTCGCTGACCTGAATCATCATGAAACTTTCTTTGCCGGCCGTTGCGCCGAATGGCTGATTGAAAGTTCTTATTTCGCTATCAACCAATATCTTGATACGAAAAACGTAGTGCTTTTGGTGCAGCATGGCATCAATTTCCGTTTCCCGTTGTTTGTCGGCGAAATCGTTACTTTCGAAAGCAAGGTCGTCAGTGCTGGCAGAAGCACGGTTACGGTCTACACCAAAGTCTACAAGAGCAACGACCCCGACACGATTTGCGCCTACGGCTATTGCACTTTCTCGCATTTGGATGCCAACCACCATTCGCGTCCTCACGGCCTCGTGATTACGCCCGAAACGGAAGAGGAAGCCGCCTTGCAGCAGGAAGCCGAAGAGATCGTGATGGAATCGCTCAAACGCGCCAGCCGCAATAGAAGATATTGATTGCAAAACATTGAATCTTAATTTGTTAATATGAAATTGTATAAGTGTTTTATTTATGCAATAGTGTTTGTTATTGCATTTTCATTGCAAGGTTGTCATAAAGATGAAGGCAATGGAAATCAAGATTCTGGCGAAAATGACGGTCCGCCTCAAAGCACATTGAGCGTTTCCGTGAATGGAGTGGACTTTAACATGAAATATGTTGAAGGCGACACGTTTATCATGGGTGGTCAGAATTATAATTCGCATGCCTATAGTTATGATGCAAATGCTCAAGAATGGGAAATGCCTTTGCATTATGTGGAACTTTCAGGCTTCTATATCGCTGAAACAGAAGTCACTCAGGCACTTTGGAAGGCGGTGATGGGCGACAATCCAAGTTGTTTTATAGGCGATGATTTGCCTGTCGAGAATGTGGATTGGAACGTCTGCCATCAATTCTTGGATTCTTTGAGGGTTTTGACGGGACGTTATTTCACCCTGCCGACGGAAGCCCAGTGGGAATATGCGGCTCGTGGCGGAAAGCTTGGCCATGGCCATGATTACAAGTATAGCGGCAGCAATAACATTGATGCAGTGGCTTGGTATGATAGCAATTCTGATTCAACGCATACGGTTGCAACAAAACGGCCAAACGAATTGGGCTTGTATGATATGAGCGGCAATGTGATGGAATTTTGTGGAGATTACTTTGGAACTTATCATGATTATCAGCAGGAAAATCCTATAGGCCCGGCAACAGGCACTCGCCGAGTCATTCGTGGTGGAAGTTGGGGCAATGCTCCAACTGTAAGCAGAGTGTCATGCCGGAATTTTTGTTCTGAAGATACGAAAAACAACAATTTAGGTCTAAGGCTTGTCACCAGAAGATGAAAAGCGTTTTCCGCTTATCGGACACACCGAATGTGTCCCTGTTTCCTGCTTATCGGACGCACTCGGTGCGTCCCCTACTTTCCACTCTGAAAAATATTATCCTATCTCTTTCGGGTAGCAAATAAAGTGTTTCACAACGGGTTGCGAAAGCACCGAAATGTTCAGCTGGTCGGAGGCCTCGCTGATGTCTTTCAGCGTGCCGTCTTTGTACAGAATGTTAATTGCGGATTTTTTCGGATGATAGGCGTGATTCGATGAAATGCCTTGCAACAGCAGGAAATCGGCATCTTCCAAACTCCAGCCGTATAGTCTTGCAATCTTGCGACGTTTGTCATCGACATAATCTTCATCGAAAGCGTTTTCCTGCATCTCGATTTTGAATAAATGTCTGTCAATGAGACGTCTGCTTAATTCTGATAAAACTGGGTCTTTGTCGTAGCACCACATTTTTACGGCAGTCATCACGTCGTAATCGTCCAATTGGCAGAACTGGTCGAGGGCGAAATCCTTGTCTTCGAAGTCGTTGAATTTGCATTGGCTTTTCAGGAAAAACGACAGGGCAGGGGTGGCGGGCAAATCGCGTTCCTGGCTGAGCATTTTGGCGCGTTTCAGAATTTTCATCAAGGTATATTCCGCGCTGAGCACGGTCTTGTGCATGTAGACCTGCCAGTACATGATGCGTCGCGAGACGATGAAACTCTCGACGGAATAAATGCCTTTTGCTTCGATGGCAAGTTCGTTGCCGACCACCTCAAGCATCTCCAGCAATCGTTCCGCATTGATGCTGCCTTCTGCAACGCCGGTGAAGAAACTGTCGCGTTTCAGATAATCGATTCTGTCGACATCCAGCTGACTGGAAATGAGTCTGCTGAGAAACTTTTTTTCGTAATTGTCAGTAAAAATGTCGATGGCTAAATCGAGTTTTCCATCATGCAGCTTGTTGAGTTTCTTCATGATTTCCAGCGAAATGTCTTCATGCGTGATGCCTTGCACGATGCTGTTTTCCAAGGTGTGCGAAAACGGCCCGTGACCGCAGTCGTGCAGCAGAATGGCAAGCGATGCTGCCTCCAATTCCTCGTCGGAAATGTCGTAACCTTTGGCGCGTAAAATCTGAACGGCGCGTCGCATCAGGTGCATTGCGCCGAGGCTGTGTGCAAAACGCGTGTGGTTGGCGTTCGGATACACCATGTTGGTCATGCTGACTTGCTTGATTCGTCTAAGTCTTTGAAAATAAGGATGTTCAATAATATCGAAATGCAATTCGTCAGGGATGCTGATGAAACCGTGAACCGGATCGTTGATGATTTTTTTCTTGTTGGATGTGCTGTTTGCCATGATGATGAATTTTCGCTGCAAAGATAGTAAGAATCAGCATTTAATCTTATTTTTGCGTTGCCAAATAACAAAAACGGGAATGTTCCGTTATTTGAATAAATACTTTGAAAATGGAAAAAACAACGATTCTTTGGGCCGACGATGAAATTGAACTTCTGAAGCCCCATATCATGTTCTTGGAACAGAAAGGTTATGAAGTGGTTACGGCAAACAATGGCTCCGATGCCATTGATTTGGTGCGCGAACAGCATTTTGATATTGTGTTTCTCGATGAGCAGATGCCTGGCATTTCGGGTATTGAGGCTTTGGAGGTCATCAAGCG
>JAZQPN010000452.1:0-1505 GCA_045628585.1 Bacteroidales bacterium
ATGCAGCTGGCCCGCATGACGGGGCGTGATGTGATGCAGGTCGACATTTCGAGTCTGCGCGACAAATACTATGGCGAGACGGAGAAAATCGTCAAGCAGGTCTTCGACGAATACCGCCAGATGAACGAGGCAAGCAAGATAGCGCCTATCCTGCTCTTCAACGAGGCCGATGCTATCCTCTCGGTCAGGACCAGCATTGGCACGGATAATGCCAGCATCGAAAAGACCGAAAACGCCGTGCAGAACATCCTTTTGCAGGAGATGGAGAAACTCGATGGCATCATGATTGCCACCACCAACCTCACCACTAACCTCGACAAGGCTTTCGAACGCCGTTTCATCTATAAGGTGCAGTTCGAACAGCCCACTCTGGAAGCCCGCACCTCCATTTGGATGAGCATGGTGAAAGACCTCAACGAGACCGATGCCAGCAAACTGGCGGCACGTTTCACCCTCACTGGCGGTCAGATTGAGAACATCGCCCGAAAGACAATGGTGGAAAAGATGCTCTTTCAGAAGGAAGTCAGCCTGGAACGCCTCACGGAATTCTGCGAGCAGGAGACCTTGAAAGGCAGCACGAGCAGAAACACCTTGGGTTTCGTGAGGAAAGAAAGAAAATAAAATCTCCAAGTGTTAAAATAAATGTTGTATCTTTGCCGCCCATTTGGCGCAAGCCGGATATTGTTCTTTGAAAGTCTTGTGTGTCAATCAGGTTTTGAAGTTATCGTAATGATCCTCTTCTTTCTTGATTCTGATTTCGTTGATAGTCTTTTGCACTCGAAATTATTTATCATTTGTGATTTTTATTATTCCGCTGGCGCTTATTTGCCGGCAAAAAAAGATGAGAAAGACAAATAACATAATCACTAACAAAAAACAGAAAGGGACATATTATGAGAAACAATCAAAAAATGAATGACATGAACGTGAATGCTAACACTGTTAAGATGAATGCTTATGCTTCATCCAGGCTCGAAAGGGCTTGCATGGCTCTCAGAGCTGAAAAAAGTAGTGCTAACCAAAAGACCTTTTACGAGGCAGTTAGTGATTTGGTGGAATTGGTGGCCTATAAGTATAAAGAGGCTATCCACGACAGGGCAGTGGAATTCAATGACCTCTTTAACGAGGGAATGATGGCCGCACTCGCTGCTGTCGATTCTTTCGACGGAAGAGGAACCTTTGAGGGATATGCAACTTCCCGCATTCGTTTCGCTATACTTAATTGTATTAGCGACTACAGCGGATTGGTTCGCCTGCCCGAGAAGCAGTCGCTTCTCGTGTCTAAGATTAAAAAGGAAATTGGAAAACTAACTAAGGATTTGGAGCGCACCCCAACCCTTGACGAAGTGGCCGATTCCTTGAAGATGGATGCCGAGAAGATTGCTCACCTTTATGGACTCTCTTCGCCAATCATCGACATCGATGCCGGTGATGACGAAAAGGAAGAATGCTACGCTCGCCGCCTCGATACTTACGGCGCTGATGACAGCTTGCGTGAATTGCTT
>JAZQPN010000453.1:0-3774 GCA_045628585.1 Bacteroidales bacterium
GTGCCACCGTTTGCGCCATCAAACCAAAACTCAAAAAGCGGTCCATAATTAGTTGTAAGTTCCTCAATCTGACGATGATATGTATTCACGTAGGCCTCAGTTCCGTATTCCGCATTGTTTCGATCCCAAGGCGAAACATAAATCCCGAATTTCAAACCATATTTGCGGCAAGCATCGGAAAGTTCCTTGACCATATCGCCCTTACCGTTTTTATACGGCGAATTTTTAATGCTGTAATCCGTTGTCTCCGTGGGCCATAGACAAAAACCGTCATGATGCTTTGCCGTCAGGATCACGGCTTTCATGCCTGCATTTTTCAAGGTTTTCACCCATTGCTCGCAATCTAAAGTATCGGGATTGAAAGTGCTTGCCGGACTATTGCCGTAGCCCCACTCCATGTCATTGAAAGTGTTGATTCCGAAGTGAATAAAGGCGTATGTCTCCAATTTATTCCACTTGATTTGCTGCTTTGTCGGCACAGGCCCAATGGGTTCAGGAGCCTTTGTGCAGGCGGAAAACACGCTTGCGAAAAACAGAATTATCAATAAGTGTCGTTTCATTTTATCGGGATATCAGATTTTCTTTTTCGACCAATTTGCCTTTCGGATATAGGCAAAAGAAATCAGGCCAATAGCGATATTATAAAGCAATTCAGCCGTCCAAACGCCTGCTATTGTGGAAGTTTTGGTCATCATGTAGATGTAGAGAATATAAACTACAAGCACGCCAAACTCCAAAATCATGGCGGCATCGGTGTTGCCCGTGCCGGAAACCGCTTCGAAAAATACCATTGCAACGGCACCGAGAATAGTAGCGGCACAAATCACATAAACCGCCGGAACTGCGGCTGTTGCTAATGCCATATCATCGGTGTAGATTTGCAAGACCAATTGCGGAATAATGAGCGTCACGGCTACCAAAATCGAAGCGCAAATGACACCATTCTTGGCAACTTTCAGCAAAAGCGACATTACCTCACCGCTTCTTCCCTCGCCTATCGTTCTGCTTGTCAAAGTGTTAGCGGTAGCAGCAAAAGCAAATCCAGGAATAATCAAAATCATGTAGGTACTGCGCACGACCGATGAAATGCCGATGGCCATCTCGCCCATTTTCTCAATCAAGACAAAGAAAGCGAACCATGCGCCAAAGGAAAACAGGCGTTGAATCATGCTCGGGAAAGCCACTTTCAGCAGCTCGCCCATCAGTTTGGGTTGCAGTTTGTGCCAACGGAACATGCCGAATTTTTCATGCGGAACAGTGATATAAGTGTAAATCCAGAAGAAACAAAATGCCGTGATTTCAGCCATCAGCGATGCCAATGCCGCACCACCGACACCCATCTCCGGCAGATTACAATTTCCGAAAATCAGGCACCAGTCAAAGAAAATATTCACCACAGCCATGATGACAGTCGAGAACGTTATCACCTTGGTGTTGGAGATTCCGACATAAAACGAACGGAACAAATAATTGAAAACCACGAAGATAATACCAAACTGACGGTATTTCAGATAGTCCATCGCCGAGCCGTAGATGTTCTCGGAACTAATGATGACCCGCATCAGGCTCTCGCTGCAAAAGAACAAAATGCCAAAAAGCAAAATGCCAAGCAGCAGCACGAACAAGGCACCATGTTGGAAAACCTCACCGATTTTCTCGAAATTGCCTTCGCCAAAACGACGCGCGATAAATATCTGAATGCCAATGGCAAAACCCATGGCCAAAGTGGTAAACACATAATAATAAAGGCCCGCCATCATTGAGGCACTCATCTCGATGGTGCCCAAATGACCTAAAAAAGCCGTATCGGTAAAAGTAATGATGGTCTGGGCCAAATTGCCCAGCATGATGGGATAGGCAATGCGCCAAATCTCACGGTTTGAAACGGAAGTCTTAATCATAAATCATTTGTTATTATCAAAAAATACAGGCCAATCTTTCCATCCAACATATTGAATGCCATTGATTTCGCCACTAAAATCACCCAAATATAGAACCATGCCCTTGCAATCGTCAAAATCACGGAGTTTCAGGTATTTTCGGATATTTTCCGACAATTTGCTTTCCTGCTCACTGGTGCTTTTTATCTCAATCGCAAAAGTCTTTTTCCAATCTGCAATCGTATCAACTTCAAAGCCTTTCACGTCGCGGAAATAGGTCAGATTAGGCTTTTTCGCCAAATTATAGCGTGCCTTCAGCAACTCGGACACGACAAAAGTTTCAACGACAGCACCTTTATATTGACTGAGAATCAAATCATTATACGATTCAATTCTGAGCAAATGACACAGCAAGCCGGAATCCACGAAATACATTTTCGGTGATTTCACCAATGATTTCCCCAAGTTATTTGAGTCTGGTTCAAGGAAATGGACGATAAAAGAAGTCTCCAAAATTGAAAGCCACTGCTTTATGGTTGGTGCCGAAACGCCCAAATTACGCGCAATGCTGTCCATCGAAACAATCTGTCCGCTATACAAAGCGCATATCTGAATGAATTTCTTAAAAACCGACAAGTTCGAGTAGTTGATTTGGTTTTCAATATCCAAATCAAGATACGTATCTATGTAATTATCAAACCAATCGTCCAAAACAAAGTGTTTTTTCCCATCATACAATGGCGGATAACAGCCTTTGAAAATGGTTTCGTATGCGTTGCTTTTCAAAAGACTCTCACTGTCAAGTTCAAGCATTGAAAACGGCAGCAATTTCAAGAAAGCGACACGACCAGCCAATGAATCGGTCATGTTTTTCTTCAAATTGAACTGACTAGAGCCTGTCAAAATAAACTTCCCTGGTTCAAATTCTTCATTATCAACGCTATATTTGATGGCATCAAAGATTTCCGGCACTTTTTGCGCTTCATCGATGACGGCACCATCGGGAAATGCCATGATGAAATCTTTCGGATTGGAACTTGCCATGCTGCGAAGTGCCGAATCGTCGAAAGACACATATTTCTTGCTGGGGAAAACCGCCTTTGTCAAGGTCGATTTTCCACTTTGTCGCGGTCCTGTTATGCCAATCACGGGAAACTGCGATGCCAGCCGCAACAATGCCTCTTTTGCTGTTCTTTCTACCACTGCTTTTTCGTTTTTTATCAAATCCGCTGCAAAAATAGTAAAAATCTAAAGTCTTGCATAGTAAAAATCTAAAGTTTTATATGGTAAAAATCTAAAGTTTTGAAATTATTTTATTGATATACAAATATTTAACCAAACACTAAAAACAAGTGATTTTGCAATAAAAAAACAGCAAAAAAAAGACTTAAAACATTGCCTTGATTCATAGCCATATAAAACAGCAAGTATATTTGGAAGTTTTCTTCCTATTTTTCTTCTATTTCTTTCTGCATTGTTTGAAATTTCAAAATTATGCTTATTTTTGCGCCTTGATAGTTCGGGGAGAAATCCGAACTACAGAAGGCAATTAGTGCTTGTATCTCGGTATACAAATTCTGGAAAAATTGGTAATGAGATATGTAACACAATTTGCCAGCCTTTTTGTATTCAATTATTTGATTACATACAGGCTAGGTGAACGTGTACTATTTTTATTACCGAGGTTGTTCCAGAGCCTGTATACCAAAAATAGGCAATAATCAAGTTTCCTAGCCTTCTTTGTGCATTGTAAACTGCTGAATCGGGGGAACTATAGGCGAAAAAAAGGTTGTGCCTGACACAATCAAGGAGTAATAAAATGAATATTAATGATTTCAAAAGAAAACAAAGCGCACAAAAGACTGATGGTTTTAATGACCTCTGTTCAGAATTG
>JAZQPN010000454.1:0-3966 GCA_045628585.1 Bacteroidales bacterium
TACAACAAATACCAGCTCATTTCCGGCGAACGCCGTTTGAGAGCATCGAAACTGGCCGGACTGTCGAAGATTCCGGTTTTCATCCGCGTGGCCAACGACGAGCAGATGCTTGAACTCGCCCTTATCGAAAACATTCACCGCGAAAATCTTAACGCTATCGAGGTTGCCATTTCCTACCAACGTCTGATTGCCGAATGTAACATGACACAGGAAGAAATCAGCGAGAAAGTGGGCAAAAGCCGCAGCGCCGTCGCCAACTTCCTCCGCCTGCTGAAACTTCCGCCAGAGGTGCAAATCGCCATCCGCGACGGTCACATCACGATGGGACACGCCCGCGCCTTGATTAATATTGAAGATAAAGAACAGCAAATCAGGCTCTTGCAAAGAATCATCGAGGATGATTTGAGCGTGCGCGACACCGAAGAAATGGCCGAAAAAGCAAAAAGCGCTGGCAAGGACAAAAAAGAAAAGAAACAGACCAACTTCCTGCCCGAAAACTTCAAGAGCAAAATCAAGACGCTTTCGCAGACGCTTAACACCAAGGTCAAGGTAAACCGCAGCCTGACGGGAAAAGGCAGTCTGGTCATCGACTTCAAGGACGAAGCCGAGTTCGACCGCATCATGGAACTGTTCAACAGAAAATAAGAAATGGCGCGTCGCATACTTTTACTTTTAGGTTTTGCAATCCTTTTTGGCCTCCACGACATGAAGGCCCAAGTAACCGTATTCGACACTCTAAACCAACCGATTAAGGCAGAAACAGTCATCACGGCAAATGCAAAAGACAACGTAAAAGTGCCGAAAGCCAGAAAACCGCACAGCGCGAAAAAAGCCACCATCATGTCGGCTTGCCTGCCCGGATTGGGGCAGATCTACAACGGCAAATGGTGGAAAGCGCCGATTGTATACGCTGGTTTGGGCGGTTTGGGTTATATGTCAATCAGCAACTACCAAGAGTTCCGCAGTTGCGTCAATGCCTACAAGTATGTATCTGACCCTCAATCCATTGACAAACCACTGACGCAACACGAACAAGAATTAGCCGAGCGTTACCAGGCGAGTCAACTGCAGACTTACAAGGAATCGTATCAACATGATTTCGAATTATATACAATCATCCTCGTGGCTTGGTACGGTGTCAACATCATTGACGCCTGCGTCGATGGGCATCTTTACACCTACGACATCAGCGACGATTTGAGTTTCAACATCGACCCGATGATTGCAACTCCAAGAATACCATTGACTTCTGGCGTGCCGCTTGCACAAGCCGGATTATCATTCAAACTGACTTTTTAAAATGAAAATAGCATTATTAGGATATGGAAAAATGGGACACGAAGTGGAAAAAGCCGCCATGCAACGCGGTCACCAAATCGTCGTTACCATCGACAACGGACAGGAATGGGCGGAAAGATTCGAGCAACTGAAACAAGCCGATGTCGCCATCGATTTCAGTCAGCCCGACCAAGCCGCAGGCAACATCAGCCGTTGCTTCGATTTGCATCTTCCGGTAGTGGTCGGCACAACGGCATGGTACGATCATTTCGACGCCATCAGCAAACGCTGCGCCGACGAAAGACAAAGCCTGTTTTACGCACCGAATTTCAGCATCGGCATGAACATGATGTTCAAAATGAACAAGTTGATTGCAAAATTTGCCGAGACTTACAATTACCGGCTTTCGCTTTCCGAAACGCATCACATTCACAAATTGGACAAGCCCAGCGGCACCGCCGTAAAACTGGCCAACGACATCATTGCCGCCAACAGCGACTACCAATCGTGGAGCCTTGACGCAAACGGCGAAGGCATTTTGCCCGTCGCGGCCATCCGCGAAGGCGAAGTGAACGGCATTCACAGCGTGAAAGCACATTCCGAAGTCGACGAAATCACCTTGACACACGAGGCTTTCAGCCGTCAAGGTTTTGCCGTAGGCGCTTTGGTCGCCGCCGAATTCCTCATCGGGAAAACGGGCTGCTTCACCATGGACGATTTAATGCAAATCTAAATACGATAATCAGAAAACGCACGTTAAACAACAGATAAAACACTCAAAATCATGTCACTCATACTTTTCATATTTTTAGTTCCGCTGCTGTTCACCATCCCGATTGCCTTCTGCTGGAAGCAATTTGAAGCAGCCGGCCAAAAAGGCTATTACGCCCTTATCCCCTACTACAACATTTACGTTTTGCTGAAAATCATCGGCAAGCAAAAAAAATTCTGGTGGTGGTTTTTCATCGTCTTCCCTTACATCAACATTTTCATGTTGTTCCTGATGCTCACAGAGTTAGGAAAATGTTTCGGCAAATTCAAGGTTTGGGAAGAAGGCATGGCCGCCATTCTGCCCTACGTATTTTTCCCGATGGTTGCCAAGCAAGGCGCCACTTACAAAGATCCAGCCACCGACAACCGTCCGAAGAAATCGACTGCACGCGAATGGTTCGATGCCATCGTTTTCGCAGTCGTCGCCGCAATGATTATCAGGACATACGTCTTTGAGGCCTTCACCATTCCAACATCAAGTATGGAGAAATCACTTTGCGTCGGCGATTACCTCATTGTCAGCAAGATACATTACGGACCTAAAGGGCCTAACACACCACTTTCGTTCCCATTCGTCCACAACACCTTGCCGGGAAGCAAAACCGCAAAGTCGTATCTGGAATGGATTAAACTGCCATATCACCGCTATCCAGGCACCTCACACATAAAGCGTTACGACCCAATCGTGTTCAATTATCCTGCCGGCGACACGGTTTGCGACATTTACCAGAGCAGCGTCAGTTATTATGACTTGGTCCGCGAATATGGCCGCGAGCGCGTTTGGAACGACCACGAGAATTTCGGCAAGGTCATTTCGCATCCCGTCGACAAGCGCGAAAACTACATCAAGCGACTTATCGGTATGCCTGGCGACACATTGCAAATCATCGATGGCGTCGTTTACATCGATGGCGAAATGAGCTACCAGCCTGAAAACATGCAACATAATTACAAGGTTGTCACTTCAGGCGGCGGCATCAACAAGAAGATTCTGGACAAATACAACATCACCGAAGGCTATGCCACTGGAAAGCCAAACGAATTTGTCCTCAACATCAGCGAAAAAGTGGCCGAAGAACTGCGCAAGCTGCCTTTCATCACCGAAGCAACGGAAATCATCACGCCTGCGGGAGAAGGCACCAACTACGAACTATTTCCGCACCGCCCAGACTTATATCCTTGGAATGTCGACAATTACGGACCAATCGTGCTGCCAAAGAAAGGCGTCACCGTGACTTTGAACACTGAAAATCTGCCGTTCTACGAGCGCGTCATCCATGCCTACGAGCTCCACGACCTGAAGGTTGAAGGCGACAAGATTTTCATCGATGGTCAACAAGCTGATTCCTACACCTTTGAGATGGATTACTACTGGATGATGGGCGACAACCGCCACAATTCCGCCGACTCGCGTTATTGGGGCTTTGTCCCTGAAAACCACATCGTTGGCAAGGCTATCTTCGTCTGGCTATCATTAGACAAGGAAAATGGCGGCATCCGCTGGAACAGGATGTTCAGAATACCTAAATAAGAATTTTTGCGTAATTTTGCCCATTCAATATAAGAGAAGAAAAAATGGCAACTGGTAAAAGAGAAAACACATTAAGGGAAAAACCTGCGGAAAAACCGGCAATTGAAGAAAAGTCAGTCATAGAGGAAACCCCTATCAAAGAGGAGAAGAAAACTGAGGACAAAAAAAACAAAAAGCCTCAGAAAGAGCCGAAAAGCAAGCCTCCAAAAGAGAAGAAGGAGAAACAGCCATCGGAAGGCAGGGCGAGAATCATTATCGGGATTCTGCTTCTGTGCCTGGCCATTTTCCTTTTTGTCGCCTTCATTTCATATTTCGGCAGTTTCTTCAGCGGACATCACCAAGAGTTTGGTGCACAAGTTTTTAGCCAGGATTTGAAGTTGGACAAC
>JAZQPN010000455.1:0-3847 GCA_045628585.1 Bacteroidales bacterium
ATGGAAAATGAAGAAAATCGTTGGCAGAACGGATGAAATCAACAGCCTTTCGGAGTACATGGCTTCGGGGCAGGCTGAATTTGTCGCATTGTATGGCCGCCGTAGGGTGGGGAAGACTTTCCTGGTGACATCCTATTTCGATAACAAGTTTGCGTTTGATACCACAGGCGTCATTGGCGGCGACAAGAAAGAGGAACTGAAGGCATTCTGCACATCTTTAGCGTTTTACGGCTACGATGGCAAGCAGCCGAAATCGTGGATGGATGCTTTTGCAGCCTTGAGGACTTTGCTCGAAAAACGCCGTAAAAAAGGCCGTTGCGTGGTTTTCATCGACGAACTGCCTTGCTTCGACACGCCGAAATCGGGGTTTGTCCATGCTTTCGATTATTTCTGGAACAGCTGGGCGTCGCGGCAGGACAATTTCTTCCTGATAGTTTGCGGCTCGGCAACTTCGTGGATGGTGAGGAATATCATTGATAATCACGGCGGCTTGCACAACCGCATCACTCACGAACTGCACTTGCATCCCTTTACGCTGAAAGAGACCGAAATATATCTGAAATCCAGAAAGTTCCGTTGGAACAGAATGATGGTCTTGCAGTGCTACATGATGTTTGGCGGCGTGCCGTATTATCTGAGTCTGCTGAACGCAAATTTGGGTTTTGCCGAAAATGTCGACAAGTTGTTTTTCTCGCCCGATGCTGAATTGCGCAGGGAATACCATAGGCTTTACAAGTCGCTGTATAGGAATCCCGACCGTTATATGGAAGTCGTGGAACTGCTTTCCGAAAGTAAAAAAGGCTTGACGCGAAGCGAAATCGCTGAAAAACTGAAGGTTAAAAATAATGGTCATTTGTCGGATATGCTGGAGGATTTGGTGAATTGCGATTTCGTGAGGCGGTATAATGTCACCGAAAAGCGCGTCAAATCGAATGGCGGCATTTACCAGCTGATGGACTTTTACACGCTGTTCTATCACGCTTTCGTGAAGCGGAACAAGACCGACCAGTCGTATTGGAGCCATACCACGGGTCGCCCGATTCAGAACACTTGGTTCGGCCTGACTTACGAGAAAGTCTGCATGGCGCATATTCCGCAGTTGCTGAATGCTTTGCATCTCGATAAGATACATGTGGAATACTATTCGTGGAGAAGCCGCGAGGCGGAAGAAGGTGCGCAAATCGACTTGATTCTCGACCGCGCCGATGACATGATTGACATTTGCGAAGTGAAATATTCGCAGAACGAATATGTGCTGACGAAACACGAAAGCGAAAGGATTGCCAACAGGGTGGGCGCTTTTCAGTGTGAAACGCAAACGCAAAAGGGTGTGCAAGTCACAATGATTACTACAAAAGGATTGAAGAAAAATTCGTATTTTGATTTTGTTCAAAATGTTGTAAATCTTGAAGATATGTTTGTTTAAGTGCTTCGATACTGGGCTAAAACTTGAAAAAAAATGAAGTTTTAGCCCAGTATCGCAACATTTCTTGCTTGCAACCTTGCAACCTGTTTCCTGCAAAAACAATTATTCTTACATTTGCGGCATCGTTTCACAAAATTCTAAATTTATGGAAGAAATACTTCGCGTGGAGCATCTCTGCAAGACCTTTGAACTCTCACGCAAACAACAGAAAATTGAAGGCACGACACGCACGAAGACTGTTGCCGTCAACGATGTGTCGTTTTCGGCCTACAAGGGTGAAATCTTCGGCCTTCTGGGACCTAACGGCGCTGGCAAGACCACCACTTTGCGCATGTTGGCCACCCTCATTGCCCCCGACAGCGGCAACGCTTTCATCAACGGTTATTCGGTGGTCGCCGAACCTGAAAAGGTGCGCGCGCAAATTGGCTTCCTCACCTCGGAACTGAAACTCGAGGATTTCTTCACTCCTAATTATCTCTTCGATTTCTTCTCGCAACTCTATGGCATCGACCCGAATGTGGTCGCCGAGCGCAAACGCAAACTCTTCAGCCGTTTCGGCATCGGGAAGTTTGCCGAAGTGAAGGTGGCGAATCTCTCTACGGGCATGAAACAGAAAGTCTCGTTGGTCGTCTCGTTGGTGCACGACCCCGATTTCATCATCTTCGATGAACCCACTAACGGCCTTGATGTGCTGACGGCTCGCACTGTAACCGATTATTTGCAGGAGCTCCGCAGTGAAGGCAAGACCATCATTCTGTCTACACACATTTTCAGTCTCGTTGAGCGTCTTTGCGACCGCGTCGGCATCATCATCGATGGGCAGATGACGCATTGCGACACCTTGCAAGGCATCTGTGCCGGACAGTCGCTCGAAGACCGCTTTTTTGAAATCTATAAGGAAAAGAAAGGAGAAACAGCGTGATGAAAAACAACACTTGGACCATATTCAAAAAGGAATGTGCCCGCTTTTTCGGCGACCGCACCATGCTGATGACCACCGTCGTCATGCCGGGCCTCTTGATTTACATCATTTATTCTTTCATGGGCGATAACTTCATGCAACCCAAGGACGATGGCAAAGCGACCTCGGTCTATGTGGATAATATGCCCGAATCGTTAAGTCCTGCCATTGGCGTTATGCCTTTCAACTTGGTGACCGATGGCTTCGATGGCGAAACGTTGAAATCGGACTTGAGTCTCAAGGACAGCGATTTCGCTTACATGGTTTTCCCCGAAGGCTTCGATAGCTTGGTGGCCAACTATAACCCTGCCAGCGGGTTGCCGGCACCCAATGTGCTCATCTATCACAATTCCGCTTCCGAGAAGTCGCATGTCGCATATCAAATGCTCTGTGGCGCCTTGAATGGATGGGAGGAATCCGTAACCAACCGCTTCGACATCAACGCGACGACCGAAACGGATGAGACTTTCGACCTCGCCAAGGACGAAGACATCGTGGGTGATTTATTCAGTCAGTTGATACCTATGCTGCTGCTTTTGATGGCTTTTTCGGGATGTATGTCGATAGCACCGCCGTCGATAGCGGGCGAGAAGGAGAGAGGCACCATAGCTACTTTGTTGGTCACGCCGCTGAAACGCAACGAATTGGCCTTGGGTAAGGTGCTGAGTCTCTCGCTGTTTGCCCTGCTGAGCGGTTTGTCGAGTTTCTTGGGCATGATGCTCTCCTTGCCGAAACTGATTCACGCCGACGAGATGGGCCTTAGTGCCAACATCTACACCTTCAGCGATTATGGCATGTTGCTTTTGCTCATTCTTTGTACCGTTCTGGTTCTGACTGCCGTTTCGTCAATCATTTCGGCGAAGGCCAAGAGTGTGAAGGCAGCTCAGTCGGTCATGGCACCGCTCATGCTCGTCGTGATGCTGGTGGGCATGATGCCGATGATGACAGGCACCGAAGTGTCGAGCAATGCCATGTTCTTCATTCCGATCTACAACAGCGTGCAGAGCATGTCGATGGTCTTCGCACATGAGGCAGCACTCGTCCCGGTCGTCATCACCATGGCGGCAAATATCGTCTATGCCGTGCTTGGCGTGTGGGTGCTCACCAAACTGCTGAACAGCGAAAAGGTGATGTTCTCGAAGTAGTGACGCATCAAATGCCTTATTTTACATATAAAAATAGGTTGGCTCAACCGATTGAGTCAACTTTTTTCGGCGTGTCTTCTAATCAATCCGACTGGAAAAATTTCCTATCTTTGCACATCGAAAACACTAAATCTACATACAATGAAAAAAGCAATAGCAACGACTAAGGCTCCAGGAGCCATCGGACCTTACAGCCAGGCCATCGAAGCCAACGGCATGGTCTTCATTTCCGGACAACTTCCTATCAACCCCGAAACTGGCCTCATGCCTGAGACAGTGAGCGAACAAACCGAACAGAGCATGAAGAACTTGCAA
>JAZQPN010000456.1:0-4218 GCA_045628585.1 Bacteroidales bacterium
GAGCTCATCACGTTCCAGCCCCAGTAAACCTTTACGTATGGGCTTTCTGGATCTTCCGGATCAGGATAGTATTCGGCGATGACTTCACCGACTGGAGTGTAGACTTCGTCCATGATGAAGTTGATGTCAGGAGTGAGTTCGTTGTAAACGATTGCGAATGGGTTGTTTTCGTAAGCCACATCCTGGTAGCCTGCGCAAGTAGCCATGCCGCTGTATGTGCCAGCCAGCATAGCGCCGGTGTAGTAACCGTTGGCGTCGGTGGTGAAGGTGTAGGTGTGAGGACGGCCGAATTCGTCAATGCCAGTCATGGTGACGGTGGCGTTGGCTATGCCGGTGACACCATCCTGTTCGTAGACGTAGCCTTCAACGTTGCCTTCGCCTGAAACAGCAATGAAGAGTGGGTTGCTAGGACGTGATTCGCCTTCGTCATAGACAGCGGTAACGTAGAACATATAAACACCAGGATAAACGTATTCCAAACCTTCAACGTCGAATGTCGTTGTGGCATTCGGGTCTGGGTTGGAAGTTGTGCTGCCAATGAGTTGACCGTTCTGGTAGATGTTGTACTGACGGAAGGTACGGTCAATGATAGCATTCCAAGCGAGGTGCAGGGTTTCGTTTTCGTAAATGTTAGTGCCGTTAGCGTTGGTTGAGCGCAAGTTGGTAGGAGTGTTGAATGTGGTTGTAAAGCCCCAGACAGGACCAGCTACGCCTTCAGGGCAGTTAGCGTTGCGTTCTTCTACTCTCCAGAAATAGTTGGTGTTGTTGAAGAGGCCAGTGACGGTGTAGGTTTCAGAAAGGTCGCTTGTCCAGTCAACCAATACGTTTTCGCAGTAGTAGGTGCTGCCGAATACGAGGCGGTATTCCGTGGTGTACTGACCGAGTTTCCAGTTCAGTGTGACTGCTGATGGGATGAGGTCATTAGCATCGTCAGCTGGTACAGGATTGTAAGCGACTTCAGGGCATGGCAGTTCGCTGGCGTTGAGCACCACATCCCAAGCGTCTTCCGTTGAAGAAGCGGCGATGTAGTAGGTGCCAGGAACCATGGTCAGGTTGTTGATGAGGTTTTCATCTGATGTTGGGGCATCTCCTGATTCATAAACGAAGGTTGTCTTAGGAGTGAAATTTTCACTATATTCTCCCCAACCCGTGGAATACAGGCACATACCTGATTCAGCAATGCCATAGTAATAGACTTTCTTATAACCAGCACTCTGTGTACATGTGAAGCCGATAAGGAGGTTGCCGCCATGATAGGTGTAAGGCGTATCGAAGTCGATGACCATTTCCGTGTCATTGTTTGAAGGCATCACCTGACCAGTGAAGATGGTGGTAGCTGTTGAAGGATCTTCCAAAGCTGTCATGACAGTATAATCCACTTCCTTGACATAGCCTTGCCATGTTGCTGTAAAGCCACTGCCATATTCACTAACGCTTTGTATATAGAACTTCATGCTCGAAATAGTGCTGTTGTTCATTTCGGAAAGTCTGTCAGCAGGAATGATGAATTGTGTAACGGCTCCTTCCGTATCGCCATAATAGGTATAAATCGGGAAGGTTCCGCTTGTTTCAGTTCCGTCATTCACGGTCAGTTCCTGAGAAGCACGGTTGCTGCTACGGCCAATGTAGCCGAAAGTGGTTGTCGGAACGTAGTTGACAGTGTTAGGCGTATTGAAGACAGGAGCGCTGTAATTGTAAGCATACATGCCTGCGCCGCTCATTGCAACGGCCTGGAAGCTGCAGCTTGAATAGTTGTAGCATTCGAGGCAGTCCATGCCTATGAGCAGGTTGCCACCGCCATAGATGTAAGGCGTGGTGAAGTCGATGTGCATCATGCCGTCAGCGACTGTGAGATGGCCAACGTAAACTGTGGTAGCCGTAGCTGGGTCAATAAGGCCGGTCATGAGGTGGCTGCTCACTTCGGTCAGGTAGACCTTAAAGTTCGAGTTCCACTGTGCAGGGGTCGATTCAGTGTAGTAAGTGAGGCTATTGATTGGGCAACCACCCATTTGGGCGATTTCAGTAGCCGGAATCACATACTGCGAACGGGTGTAAGCGTCAGCATAGAGGCCATACATTGGAAGAGTAGCAACGGTTGCTGTGCCGCCTGGGAAAGCGGTCATTTCCATTGGCATGCCGTTGTTGATTGCCGGGCCAGTGTAGACATTGTCGAGGTCAGGACCTCCGACTTCATCAATGCCTGCCTGAGTGTAGACAGCCATCTTGCCGTTTTCGGCCCTTTCGTCGGTGCCAGTCTTAACGACGTTACCGTTCAGCATGACTTCGTGGTCGATAGTGACTTTGTAAACAGCATCATTGCCATCCTCAACAGAAGTTGGAGGAAGCAGGTAGTTGTTATACAGAGTTGCGGTTGTCGGAGTGTCTCTATATGGGTATGATGTGACAATGCGGGCCATTTCCCATACGTCCGGTTCGACTGGTTCGTAGGCGTATGCCATGAGGTCGAACAGGAAAGCTGAACGGTTCTGACCATCAACGGCCAAAACGCCATTGACTTCGCCTTCAGGAGCGCTTGTCCAGCCCATGGTCAGGTCGACTGATTCTCCATGTGCGAGAATAAACGGAATTTCAGTACCTTCAGGAAGTGATGATACGAAATAGTCGTTATCAACGTCAACGCCATAGATGCCGCCACGGCCACCTTCGTTGGTGAGGGTGACAACCATTGGACGCATCCAGCAGTTGTTCGGGCGAGGGCCGAATTCAACTGGGTTCGGGTTCAGTGTGAGCACACATGGTGCAGAGCCATGGCTTTCGATGGTAATCTGGAGGTTGGTCATGTAGTTACTCAAATCTGCAAAACCGCCAAACGAACCCAAATTGTATGGATCCGGATTGAGATCATCGCTGAAGTAAGCGATACGGCAATTCGGGACATCAGTGTAGCAGAAATTGCTCACCATAAAGCCGCCGTTGTTTTTATCGCAGCCTACCATCAGCGTGCTGTAGCCATCGTACTCGAAAGGAGTGTCCAAGGTGATGACAACCCAGCCCGTCGATGCCGGAATGTCGTAACTGCCTTGGTAGACGATGTCTTCAGGGGTTACCGTTTCCACGTCATAGGCACTCGCAAATGCTGTGCGGGAAACGTTCTTCATGTAAAACACCACATCAGTGTGGACAAACTGTGAACTGGACACGTTATACGCAATATGCGTAATCGTACCTGCCGTTCCAATTTCTGCTGCCGGATAAAGGGTTTCAGAAAATGTGTAACCCCAGATGGAATTGTAAGGACCAACACTCGACGTAGTGGTTCCAGTTCCAATCTCGACAACATCCTGCGCATTAGCCAAGCCTGCGAAGCTCAGCAAAAGCGCCATCATCAAAGAAAAAATTCCTTTTTTCATAGTGATTTTGAATTTGTTAAAATTAGGTTAATAAAAATTAAATAAGTACTTACTATTGAAACTGCAGCTTACGGCCGCATGTGTCAATCTTAAATAACGGTTTGGTTCCTTCATGCAAAAATCATGTTTCGCAACTGGCTGCGAAAGGAAAGGCGTACATAGATAATAGGTGTAAGGTTCCGTATGGTTCGTGTATTGCGGAAGCATGGCGAAACGGGGCGAATCGCATGTGGAGACATAGCGTGCCATGTCTCGATAATCAAAACGGCATAGGTTGGAAACGTTAATCGCAACGTCACCACAGACGAATGTCGTAGATGGTAACTGCTTCAATCGTGTATGATCTGACATCATATTATGGTAATGTATGCATGCAATACATTTTTAAGACTGATGACACCAGCTTTACCCTTAGTCGTTTTTTTTGTTTTTTCCATTTATGGACATATCTTCCACATTTTTTTGTTTCTTATATACATAATGGCACAAGAATGCTTTCTGAGCTTGTCGAAGGGGCCTTTCGAAAGAACGACGGAAGCAAGAAATATTAATGAGAAATTCATAGATAATTGGCGGTAATTCATGTTTGAAAAAAACGAAGAAGGGCGGCCCTTATTCAGGGTCACCCTTCTTGTTTTCGTTTTACCGAATATGATTTGGTTTGGGGCGGTAGAGACGCGACATGTCACGTCTCTACACGTTCCCAAATCATTTCATTTATTTAACGACTGTAACACGCTGTGTGCTAACACCGTTTTCGGTAGCGATGCGGACCATGTACACGCCAGCGTTGAACTGGGCCATGTTGATGATCTGGCTGTCGCCTTCAACTTCAACGTCGTAAACA
>JAZQPN010000457.1:0-5222 GCA_045628585.1 Bacteroidales bacterium
GCTCCAAAACGCATCAATTCCGATTCTGTAGATCATTAATAGAACTGCTATCACCAAAAACCAAATCAAAGCGGCGACAAGGAAAGTTTTGGCGACCTTGCTCTTTTTGAAGACCATATTGGCGTAAAGGCAAACACTGGGCAAAGCTATCATTTGCACCCAATATCGGTAAAAGTTATCCAGATTAAAAGTCAAAGCCCACAAATCTTCATCGGCATCAGCATTGACAATCAATGATTTCGGATGAAACTGCATAACGAATTGGCTCCATGTGAAGCCTTCGTATTTTCCAAAAGGCAAAAGTGCCAGAAGCGTATCAATGATAAGGCTTCCCACGACGCAAAGCACTGGCGTCAGCAGGCAGCAATACAGGAACAGGCTCAGGAACTTTTCCAATGTCGAAACCGGCATCATCATCTGCGAAGCCCCTGCCCTTTTATCGTTGATGTCGCCAAACGCAATGCCCGGCGCCATAGCAATGGAAATGGCAGCAAAAAGCGTAATGAGAATGTAACGGCTTAAAGGTAGAACCTCAGTAATCTCCAAATTCTGGAAAAAACTGAGAACAACCCAAGCGACCACATTCACACCTATTATAATAGCAAGCACCAAACCGAAACGCTTGAAATAATTGCGTCCGTCGAAGGCAAGCAGTCTGTTGAACCGGCTGATATTAAATGCATTACTCATAACATCAGTATTTTAAGGTTTTTAACTTGAAATAAGAAATCACTAAAAGTATCGGCAACAGCACAAAGTCATTCAGATAGCTAAAGCACAAAACCAATCGACGATTTGTGACCATTGAACTGCTAATCGACTCATTGTCAAAATATTGAATCATATCAATGTTTCCGACACCATCGAGAAGATTTTCAAGCAAAATAAATCCGAAAAACATCACGGGCAGGACCAACAAAGTCTTTTTCGTGCCGTTTTCCTTGAAAAGCAATGTGCCGAAAATAAGCAAGGAAGCCCAGAAAAAGACACCTAAACAGGTGCGCCACCATGTTCTGTATTGAGCGAAATACTGATTAATCTTAATCTCAACATCCGACATTCCTTTCCACCAGTCGTCGACATTCCACAGATATTGTTCAAAAGAACCTGGAATCCAGACTAATAGCGAATCAAACAAAACCGACAAGATGAAAGCCGCCAACGAAGGAATAACGGCACAGAAAAGAAACATGGAAAGCATTTTCTCGAAATTTGAGGCCGGCAAAATGGCATAATCCGCATTGCGAGTGCTTCCTTTTTCTCCACCATACAGTTTTTCAATCACCCAGAAAACAGTGAGATATACGACAAACATTACAGCGGAAAACCTGAGTGATGGAGAATAATTCATGTCAGGATATATGGCCAATGTTGCCAAGGCATATACTCCATACGATGTCAAAGGAATGCCTACGACAGCCCACCCTGCTTTTTTCAGGGAATAGTCGCCATCATACAGCAGCAGTTTTCCGAATCGCTTGAAACTGAATACATTATTCATAGACAAGCCTCCTTTCAGAACATTTCCTTGATAGCTTTCTTGTTGTGCATTACCGTATTGAACAGTGCTTCGATATTGACCTGGCTTTCGATGCCCGCCCTGTTGATGCTCACATTGATATAACCGCCCGGCAGCATTTCGCTGTAAAGGGCTTCCGCGTCTTTTTCGGTGGCGAAATCGAAATAGAGTTTGCTGGTGATTTCGGCAAACGTGGCTTTCAGCAGCACTTCGTCGTTGTCGAGAATCACGATGGGGTCGATGAGGTTTTCTACGTCCTTCACTTGGTGCGTCGAGATGATGATGGTGCGGCCATCGTTGATGTGTTTCGAAATCACCTGGCGGAACAGGCTCTTCGACGGAATGTCCAAGCCGTTGGTCGGCTCATCTAAGAAAAGGTAATCCGTATTGAGCGACAAAGCCGTGGCAATCAGCGATTTCTTCTGCTGTCCAAACGACATTTCGGAGAATTTGCGCGTCGGGTCGACTTCCATATCCTTGCAAAGGTCGCGGAAAAGCGTCAAGTCGAAATTCGGATAGAACACCCCGATGGATTTCACATTCTTTTCGGGCGTGCCTTCCGGAATGGCGAAATCTTCCGAAATGAAATACATCTTCTGCAAAGTCTCAGGCAGCCGCTTGAACGGGTCGATGCCATCGACGGTGCAAGAGCCGACGTTGGGTTGCTGCAAGCCGCTGATGAGTTTCAGCAGCGTGGTCTTCCCCACTCCGTTTTCGCCGAGAAGTCCGTAAATGTTACCTTTTTCAAATGAAAGGCTGATGTTGTTGAAAACAACCTGCTTTTTGTAAGCGAAGTCAAGGTTTTTAATTTCAATCATAATGCTAAATTTTTAAATGATTATTTGTATTGGTGTATTAGTATATTAGTACACTGCAAAAGTACGACATTTATCAATGCTGTCAAGAAAAAAGTGATATTTTTTTTATTGCTGTCCGCTAAAAATGGAGGCAATACCTGTAACCGATAAAATTTCAACGAATTACGATGTCCTGTCAAAAACGGGGCTTACCTTTAAACGATTTCATTTTCACACAATCTCAATTAAAAGCAAAGAGACTGAAGTGTTGAAAGCTAGACTGGGGCGGGCGCGGTGGCCATGGCGAAATCAGTGCCGCCTTGCATTTAGCGGCCTGATTCATCGAACGCTTGCGTGAGACTAAAAGCGGGAGCAGCGTCCGCAAAAGACGGACTAAGTCGCTGACATTCACGGAGGGGCGTTTGCGTTTGGGCTTTGCCCACTACCCGACCTGAAGGTCAGTGACTTAGGCCGGCGTGCGTTGGGCCGTTGCTTTTCGCCTTGATTTTTTGCAACTTTTGTATCAAGACAAAAGTTGGAAAATCAGCGTTTAGCGAAGCAAAAAAAGGTATTATCGTTACAAGTTATTTTTTAATTCTCATTAAACAAATGATTTCCGTCTCCCAATCGTAACACTTTAACCGACTTTTTTTCCACATCAAAGCCCAAATGAGCACTTAGCATCAAATAAAAAACTATCTTTGTGATTGGATTTTTAAATATATAAAAAATGAGACACCTATTAAAAATAGTGCTTCCCCTAACCTTGCTGATATTCGGTTTCGGGAGCAGAACAACAGCACAGCAAGTTGAAGTTCAAGCAATTATCACAAATTACAATGGCGACGAACAGATTTACCAACTTGATGGAAACGACAGAATTTCATTTCCAAACGATGAGACCATGGTCATCACCCAAAACGGAACCGACATTCAGATTCTCATTTCCGAAATCCGAAAAGTGACTTTCAATGAAGTTTTGGCCACGGCCGAAAACGAAGCGGAAAACACCGGCATTTCCCCAAATCCAACCAGCAACAGTTTCACAATCAGCGGGATAAACGGATTTCAGCAAATGAACATTTATTCCATTGACGGAAAACTGGTCAAACGCGAAATCATTGATTGCGGCCAAAGCATCGACATTTCCGGACTGCCGCAAGGTCTTTATTACGTGAACGTTAACAAGCAGAATTTCAAACTGATAAAACTATGAAAAAGACTTTGACACTCATCATTGGCGTTCTGTTTGCCATCAGTTTGAACGCCCAAAACGAGCAGCATCTCTACCTGCACCATTCGGGAGCCGTCATTTACAACGATGCGGTTCACAATATCAACGGCATCACTTTTCAAGGCAATCCGGCATCTGCCGTCGTCGACGCCACCAACGGGCAGACTTCATTCCCCGTCACGATGATCGACAGCATCACCTTCGGCATCGAGGAAACCCCTTCGGGCGACATCGTGCGGATTGTTTACAACGGCAATTCCGTTGAAATCACGAATCCGTTTTCAAATGAAGGCGTCAGCGCTTCAAACAATCAGGCCGATGTGGCAGTCAGTTCCTCAAAAGCAAATGTAATTTATTCATTGTCAGGAACAACTAGCAACGGTTCCATCACCTTTATGAGCAGCAAGGATTTTGACCTCATCCTCGACAATGCCAATCTCTCAAGCACGAGCAAGGCCGTCATTGACATAGCGTCCGAGACAAATGCCACCATCGAATTGAACGGCACCTCCACCCTTTCCGACGGCAGCAACGGGGCACAAAAAGCTGCAATTTGTTCGGCTGGCAATCTGACCTTCACCAAAGCAGACGGCACGCTGAACATTAACGGCAACACCAAACACGGCATCTTTGCAGAAGGGGACCTTATCGTTTCCGGCGGGAAAATCATCATCAACGATGCTCAAAGCGATGGCCTGCACATTGATTCCTTCACCCAAACCAATGGAGAAATCAGCATTTTACATTCCGGTTCCGACGGCATCGACAGTTCGACCGACATCAACATTTTTGGCGGTTCAATCAGCATCAATTCCACATGCGACGATACGAAAGGCCTCAACGCTTCGGAAACCGTGAGCATCTCAGGCGGCACGGTTGAAATCACCTCATCGGGAAACGACAGCAAAGCCATCAAATGCGATGATTCGGTCACCATTAGCGGAGGCAGCATCGAAATCAATCATTCCGGCGACATTTCCAAAGGCATCAAGAGTGCCTATCTGAATGTCAGCGGCGGCCAAATCACCATTACCGCATCAGGAAAAACCGTTATGGAACAAGAAGATAGTCAAAACGTTCCGTCCTACTGTTCAGCCATAAAGATTGATGAGGAAATCAACATTACAAGCGGCAATATCAACATCAACCTGCCCACATCAAACGACGGCGGCAAAGCCATCAGCTGCGATGGAAACGTCATCATCAACGGTGGAACTTTCGAACTTGAGACTCACGGCGACGGCGCAAGCTACATCGTTTCAGGCAATACGAAAGACGCCTACACTTCTTCATGCATCAAATGCGACGGCAACTTGGAAATCATCGCAGGCAGTTTCAATTGCACCAGCACCGGCAAAGGCGGCAAAGGCACCAATGCCGACGGCAACATGACCATCGGACACGCCGATGCGCCCGACAGCGACCTCATTATCAACGTTTCCACTTCGGGTGAACGCATCACCATTACCAGCGGCGGCGGTGGAGGCCCTGGAGGAGGCCCAGGAGGTGAAGGCGAATATGCCAATCCTAAAGCCATAAAATGCGAAGGCGACATGACCATCAACAGCGGCAGCATCACCATCAACTGCACCCAGAACAACGAAGGCGGCGAATGTCTTGAAAGCAAAGCCCAAATGACCATCAACGGCGGCAACATTGAAGCCTATTCGAA
>JAZQPN010000458.1:0-2953 GCA_045628585.1 Bacteroidales bacterium
GAATGGATTTAAGTTAATTGATTGTCAGCAAGAAACAAAACACTTAGTAAGCCTTGGAGCCTACACGATTCCAAGAAGCGAATACATTAAAGAACTGAAAGAATTGGTCAGCGAACCGACCTTAGTTGGCAATTGGGGAACTGGCGATGTGGAGGAATTTAACATCAAAATCGCATCACCTGAAAAGCTCAAATTCGTGATTTACGACATGGATTCTGACACTTATTTTGACGATTGATAAATTGCGCTCCTATGAAATCCACCGAAATAACGCACGAATTAAGCGAAAGGCAGCAAAAAGTCGTCGACACTTTGAAAGGTTTAGATATCGAGTTCGACATCTATTTCCATCCGCCTATTCCGACCATTGAAGCGGCCATCGAATACTGGAAAGAGTTTGACTCGACACACTGCAAGAACCTGTTTTTCAGGAACCATAAGGGCAATCGGCATTATCTTGTCGTCTTCGAGTGTATGCACCAAATGGCCATCCACGACATGGAGCAGCGGCTTCAGCAAGGCAAGCTAACCTTTGCTTCTGAAGCACGCATGGAAAAATACCTTGGCTTGAAGCCTGGCAGTGTCTCGCCTTTCGGCCTCATCAACGACACCGAAAACCATGTTCACCTTTTCTTGGACAAGAACCTACAAAATGTTCCACGCTTGAGCTTTCATCCTAATGACAACACGGCAACCATCGTAATCTGCAATGAAGACTTCATCAAGTTCTTGGACGCTACGGGAAATGGATATGAGTTTGTGGAGCTGTATGAGTGAAATCTGACTTAGGTCAGAAATATTTCCATTGATTTGGTCATTTGGCGCACTTTTGTTTGGTTATTTGGCGCACTTTTGTTTGTTATTTACCACCCAAGTTGTGCAATTAAGGAGACCGCCTTCCTGTGCTACATCGTTGTAATTTATTGTTTCAATAACTTTGTCAGGGAAGGCATTTTGAATAATATCAATAGCCAGCTTGTCTTCATCTCTTCCGAATACAGGAGCAACTATTAAATCATCGACTTCCAAATAATTCACATATATTCCAATTGCACTTTCGGGATGTTTTCTGTCGTTGTGTTCAAAGAATGGTACATCAATGTATTTCAAACTATATTGTGTAATTACCTTTTGCATGCCCTCGCGCCAATACTTGTATTCAGCGGCTAAATTGTTTCCAAGAATGGTATTTCTGTCCACGAATCTCACCATTCCATCTGCATGTCCTGTGTAATCGTTATTTTGTGCAGGAATTATAATTATCTCACACTCCAATAATTTCGATAATTCACTAATAAGAACATCTTTTTCATAATCGGGATTTTCAGAAAAAATCCTATCTGATAATATCGCCCGTCCATCACAAATAAGGACATTTCCTCCATCAATATTTATATCCGAAAAATTGGCTTCAATATTATTAAGTTTGCAAACTTCCCGCACATCGGAACGCGAATCTTCCCATTCTTTTTTGCCTTTCAAGTAGCTTGGGTTGTATGTAAACTGAATGAACTTGCCCGATTCAGTTTGAATTGGCATATAGTCACGACACCAAATATCCTTCGTACCTTTCAGCAGACGATATTCCACATCGTGTTTTCTGAGTATGGAAGTCAACCGATTGAAGCAATCTGGGAAACGCTCTTTAAGTAGTTCCGACAAATATACAACATCCTTGACCTTTGTCAGTGCTGAAATAGATTCAACTTTCTCAACAGCATCAGCAGTTGGTTCTTCTCTTTTCTGTTGCGAATTTTTCATATCCCAATATTTCTTTCTGATTGACGGATAATCGCCTTTCATAAACATTTCACACAGATCCTTGGAGGGTTCCCAGTCATTTTGCAGACATAAATCCGTAAAGACCGCTTCCTTACCACGCTTATTCAGAACAAAGTTATTGATGTATTTAGATGATATATGCTTTCCTGCACGCAGGAGTATCACATTCATTTCTTGAAGTACTTTCCTGTGAGTTTTCGTCGACAAAGTATTATCAACCAATTTTTTCATCAAATCACTAAGATTAGGTTTTTTTACCCATTTTACAATTTGGATAATAATTGGAATGATACCAATTAGTCCAATAATTGTTCCAATAATAAATTCTGTACTCATATGACTATTTTTTATGTGTATTGTATTCTTCTGTAGATATTTCCTGAACGTAATCTAATATATCTAACTTAGAGGATGTCCGTTTTGTCCCATCCCAATCTAAAAAAGTAATAATACGACCATAATTACTTACCCAATAGCTTGTTTCTATTATTCTATGTTTTTCATTTTCAACAACATAACTATTATCTCTTGTTATTTTAATGGCTTTCAAGAATAACGATTTTTGATATATGGAAGCATTGATATACACATATTCAGATGAGCATTGGTACTTATCTCCTCTATCTGTTTCTGTCCACTTAAAAGAATTATCCTTCTCAGGGAAAGCAAAAAGTATTAATCTGTCTTGATACTTTGTACTTCCCGTTAATCTGTTTTGCCTAAGTTGAACATCAGAGATTACAGCATTCTTATCTATGTGGTATCTATAAGTCGTTTTGGCTGACATCATCCCAACACCAATGTAGACTTCTTCTACAAGATAATTGTCATAAGCCTGAGATTCAAAACTATACTGAGTTACAGATAATAGATTTCCATTACCATCTGGTGAAGCATACGTGCGGCATCCATATGGATAAACATAATCCTCAAAATTGTACTCTTGTGCAGTAGTGTTCAACACGAAGAGACACGATACCATACATACAAAAAATATTTTTTTCATTTCTAAAAACCCTAAATCCGTGTCGGCGCAACTTTTAATTTTGCCTACTCTATAATGCAGTTTTCGGCTTCCCTGCTTGTTATTTGAGCAAGAAGTCTTTGTTTCCTTGAAGGCATAAAGAAAGGCGCAAATCCTTTCCGTTAAATTTCCTTATCCACATGACAG
>JAZQPN010000459.1:0-2556 GCA_045628585.1 Bacteroidales bacterium
TACAACAGGTTCGTCGAGTTGGAACGTGACGTAGCACTGCTGCTGCTCGTATTCGTCAAGCACGTCCTTCTAGGCAAGTGTACAGGCATCAGCTTCGTGGATTCCACCGCCATGCGGGTGTGCCGCAACCAGCGCATCCACTGCCACAAGGTCTTCAAGGGCTTCGCCGCCCGTGGGAAGTGCTCGATGGGGTGGTTCTTCGGATTCAAGCTGCACCTGATCATCAACGAGAAAGGAGAAATCCTCTCCTTCATGTTCACTCCGGCCGAAGTCGACGACCGCGAGCCGCTCAAGTCCATGGGCTTCGTCAAGGAGGTCTACGGGAAGCTGGTCGGTGACAAAGGATACATATCGAAAGAGCTGTTCGAGGAACTGTTCGTCGACGGCATCCAACTGATAACCAAGGTGAAGAACAACATGAAGAACTGCCTGATGAGCGTCTCCGACAAGATACTGCTCCGCAAAAGGGCGGTCATAGAGTCGGTCAACGACGAACTGAAGAACATAGCGCAACTGGAACATCCGAGACCCCGCTCCTTCCACAACTCCATCGTCAACGCCGTCGCCGCCATCGCCGCATACTGCTTCTTCCCTAAGAAACCTTCCATCTCTGTTGAAGCCTGTCCCGATAACCAATTGACTATCTTTTGATTGATTATGTCGAACTCACGTTAAACTATTAACGGACACCCATAGGTAAAAACAGCTTCAATCCCCTATTCTATCAAAGCAAGGAACTGATTTTCGAATTGTAGCCTCTTTTTAGTCGCGGCAACAAATCATTTAGGGAGTTATATACATGACGGCACAATGTGGGCTTTTGGCCTTTAGCCCTTAGCCATTGGCACATTTATTCATCAATAAAAGAATGTTCGTTGTTTTATGAATAAATGAGCCAGTTGCTAAAAGCCAATAGCCAGTGGCAATCTTTCTTGTGCCATAATGTATATAAGAACCATCATTTATTAGATTGAAAGTCTTTTTTGCTTATAATGAGCAATCAATTTTAGGGTTGAACGCCTTTTCTGGTCTTGGAAAGTGTCCATTTTCTCCACATCTCGGACTTTTTCACACTCCGAGTGTCGTTTTTCTTGAAATTTCGGATTATTTCACACTTTGGGTGTCCTGTTTTTTGACTTCCCGAACTTTTTCACACTCCAGGTGTCATTTTCCTTGACATCTCGGGCTTCATCACACTCAGCGTGCCGTTTTCTTCGAATCATCAAGTTGAACGATTATTTGAGATATGATTCGGGAGGCAAAACAGGGTGTAAGAAGTAGCCAAACAAAAGAGTCGCTGTTTTTCAGCGACTTATAAATGCTTTTGTGGAGGATACCGGACTCGAACCGGCCACCTTCAGATTGCGAACCTGACGCTCTACCAGATGAGCTAAACCCCCAATGCGGCTGCAAAAGTACAATTTTTTTCTTTTTGGCAAGAACAATGATGCAGAATTAAATGTAATTTTGCAGCCTTAAAAAATCTGTCATCACTATGAATGTCGAAGAATATATCGTTGCCCGCGTCAATGCCTTGTTGCACAGCGACAATGCGAAGATAGTCAAACGCTTGGAAGGCGGGATGAGTAACTACACCTACGTCGTTGAATGCCTTGGCAAGAAATACACTTACCGCGTGCCAGGCAAATTTGCCGAAAAATTCGTTGACCGTGTCGAAGAATGGGAAAACATTCAGGAAGTCAACAAGTTGGGTTTGAATAACGTTACGACTTATGTCGAAATCATGTCGGGCGAGAAACTGGCTGAATACGTCGAAGGCACCATCATGTCGGAAACGGATGTGGTGTCGTACAACGAAATGTCGGTCAAGGCCTTGAAGCAAATCCATAACAGCGACCTGAAATTCAGGCCATACAACGCATTCCAGCGCCTTGATGATGACGAGCGTTACTGTTTTGAAACAGGTTTCGAGCACCCAATGGAATACATTAAGCTCCGCAAGCAACTTGATGCCATACGCCAAACCCACGCCCAAGTGAAGCAAGTGCCTTGCCACTGCGACTACCAGCCTACCAATCTGGTTATCAATGGCGACAAACTCTACGTCCTCGACTGGGAGTTTGCCGGCATGAACGACCCGTTCTACGACATTGCCTGCTACGGCAACATGGGCTTCGACAAAGCCTTGTCGCTGCTTGAAGCCTACGTCGGTCACAAGCCCACCAAGGAAGAGTTGCAGCGCCTTTATTTCCACCGCGCTTTCCAATGCCTGCAATGGTACAACGTGGCCATTTTCAAAGACAGAATCGGGCTTAGCAAAGACCTCAACATGGATTTCAACCAAGTCGCGCTCATGTTCTTCGGCATGGCAAAAGACCTGATTGAAAGTTATGGCGCATTGTAAATCAATTTATTGAGCATCATAAAAAGAGGGTGTCTAACAAGTTTAGTCATGCTCTTTTTTGTTTTCGCGGCCATTGCCATGATTCTGTTATTGACAGCTATCGTGCAAAAAAATGGCTATTATTTTGAAAAACAAATAAATAGCCATTGTTATTTGACGGGATTTTTGTATTTTTGTATCGCTAAATCAAA
>JAZQPN010000460.1:0-4084 GCA_045628585.1 Bacteroidales bacterium
CCATAATACCCTTTATCCAACAGCACCTGACGAATGGCGGCCAAGTCTCCCTTTTTCCGGATGACATCCTCGTCGATGAGCCGCTCCACGCAATGGCAGATGCGGTCCTCTCTGCTCAAGGAATCTTCACTTGCGGATGCCTGTAGATTTTCATTTCTTTCACCTCCCTGGCAATAATTCACCGTGCTGCCCGGCAACGGGAACACGCCGCCAAAGATATTGCCTTGGAAGATATTGCAGTTGTGATTCTCCTGATGCAGAATTACCGTAGGCTTCTTTTCTTCATCCATAAGTCTATTGCATTGGATTCAAAGGTTGCTGGAACTGGGCACCGTTGACATTGCCCGTGAAAATGTTGCAGTTGCTGTTGTCCTGGTTGATGGTGACGCCTTTCATGGCACCCGTCTGCATGGCCTTGAACGCTTTCATCACATTGGCTTCCACCCTCGCCAGATCGGTCTCGCCGAACATTCCGGAAAGTCTCAGGTTGTCGATGCGTTTATCCACCGTCTGCCAGTCGGGCAGCGCCATAAGCTTTGCCTCGATTTGTTCCAAGGTGACGCAGTTTTTCACCGAGAACCGTTCCTTGAGCGCAGCAATAGTGGCATCGCGTTGGGCGATTTCTGCCTTCAGTTGTTCGCGCTCTTCGTTGTAGCTGCACAGTTCCCACCACCCTGCAGGCTTGCCCACGGCCTCTTGTATCATCGGATGACGCTGCAAGATGGCACGGATTGTATTCTTCGGCGTCTTCGCATTAGAGAAATCGGCTTTTGGCAAGGCGTGCTTGTAAATCAGCTTGTTGGTCGAGCGGCCGCCAAGCTCCTTAAGCGCTTCATAAACAGCTTCCTTTTGAGTTATATCGAGGTGTCATTTAGGATGCGCAATTTACAAATTTTCCGGATGCAGCTAAAAAAAAGCCATCATAAATGAATTATTTCTATTTTTGTTGAGCGAACAAAGGCGACAGATTCCGTCTGCCGGCAAGTCAACCGACTGACATATAATTATTAACCATAGCATTTGTTTGTGATATGAAAGACGGATAACACAATGGAAAACGACAACAACATAATTCATGGCGACAGCAGTTTTCGGTTCATTGCCGACATTAAGCAGATTGTGGAGCGCGGACGACTGCAAGCATACGCCTCGGTCAATGCGGTGATGATAGAGACTTACTGGCATATCGGCGAACGCATCGTGAAAGAGGAGCAACATGGGAACGACCGTGCCGACTATGGAAAGCAAATCATCGATATGCTATCACAGGAATTGACAAACACCTTTGGCAAAGGCTTTGGCACTCGCAACCTTTGGTATTTCAAACAGTTTTTCCTTGTCTTTCCCAGATACAACGACGACACGATTCTGCACACACGTGTGCAGAATCTCACATGGTCGCACATTAGGTCTTTGCTGAAAATTGAAAATCAAGAAGAAAGAGATTGGTATCTTAAGGAAGCTGCCGACCAGACCTGGAGCGTGCGCACATTGGAACGCAACATCAGCTCGCAATATTACCACAGGCTGTTGCTTTCACAGAAGAAAGGAAACGTGACTTCCGAAATGCAGCAGTTGACTAAACCTTACCAGCAAGACAAACTTGAATTTATCAAAAACCCTATTGTAGCCGAGTTCTTAGGGCTTGCACCCAACAGCGATTTTTCAGAGACACAACTCGAATCGGCCATCATCAGCAACATACAGAAATTCCTGATGGAGCTAGGAAAAGGGTATGCTTTTGTTGCGCGTCAGCAACATATCCGGACTGATGAAGCAGATTATTACATAGACCTCGTATTCTACAACTACCTGCTAAAATGTTTCGTTTTAATTGACTTAAAGACAGAAAAAATCAGTTATCAGGATGTCGGGCAGATGGATATGTACCTGCAAATGTATGACACGTTGAAAAAATCGGAAGACGACAACCCAACCATCGGAATCATCCTGTGCGCCGACACAAACTATGATGTGGCTAAATATTCCTCATTGGCAAAAAACGAACAACTATATGCTGCAAAGTATCAGCTATACCTGCCCACCAAGGAAGAACTGAAACGCGAGATAGAAAGGCAGAAGGAATTCTTCATGTTGCAAAACCCCGAAATATAAACCCAATAAAAATCATATATCAACACAAAATAAAAACACGACAAAACGAAAGACAAAATCTAATTGACTGACATATAATTATTAACCATAGCGTTTGCTATTTATTCGGCACAGCCTTGAAACCTGAGAAATTTTGAGAATGCACTAATGCTGATAAATGGGAAACGTCTGCGTTGACGCGGGCGTTTTATCATCCATTAGTGCGGGCAATTCTCAGGGCCTCAAGGCGTGGATTGAAAAATGTCCGCGTTTTTTATGCCCTGCCAGTTGCCCGTAGCCGATACAATAGATGATGCTGAAAAGCAACAAGACGATGCCAAAAAGTATATCTATAAGCAATCGGCGGTACTTGGGCAACAAGTATAAACTATTGAATTTCATTCAAGAGGTAATAGAAAATTATTGCAACGACATAAATGTATTTGCCGACCTCTTTGCCGGAACTGGTTCTGTAGCTTTTGGATTCAGAGACAGCAAGACCCTTATCACAAACGACATTCTATATAGCAATTACATTTGCAATCTTGCATGGTTTGGAACAGAGCAATTCCGACAAGAAATACTGGAACAAATGATCGACGGATACAATGCTGCCAACCCTACTCATGCAAACTACATGTCACTCCATTTCGCTGACACCTACTTCAGCAAATCCGATTGCAAGAAAATCGGTTACATCAGAGAAGACATCGAGCGGAATTACAAAACGGGCAAAATAAACTCACGCGAAAGAGCCATACTGATTTCCTCGTTACTTTACGCCATGGACAGGGTGGCAAAAACTTGCGGTCATTATGATGCCTTTATTCAAAACGCCACATTCGATGAACATTTAGAACTCGGGATGCCGACCGTATCTAACGAAAACGCACCAAACAATCAGTGCTTCAACGAAGACATCAATCAATTGGCAAAAAGGATATATGCCGATTTGGTGTATCTTGACCCACCCTATAATTCACGACAATACTGCGATGCCTACCACCTGTTAGAAAATGTTGCGCAATGGAAAAAACCAAAAGTATATGGTGTTGCAAGAAAAATGGACAGGAGCCGGCTAAAAAGTGATTATTGCACAAGAAGTGCCGCAACAGCCTTTGACGACCTTATAAAAAGCCTCAACACTCGCTATATCCTACTTTCTTACAACAACATGAGCACCAAAGGCGACGACAGGTCAAATGCCAGAATTTCCGATGAAGACATAATGCGAATATTAAGTGAAAAAGGCAATGTCCAAGTGTTTTCGCAAGATTACAAGGCCTTTTCTGCTGGCAAATCAGACATTTCAGATAATCAGGAACGCTTGTTCCTATGTACTTGCAGGTGATATGGAAACAGCACAATTAGTATCATCACCTTTGAACTACACAGGAGGCAAATTCAAATTGTTGCCGCAGATTCTTCCTTTCTTTCCTGAAGGAATCAACACATTTGTCGACCTGTTTTGCGGTGGCGGTAATGTCGGGGCCAACGCCATTTGCAGGAATGTAATCTTTAACGATTCCGACATAAATCTGTCATTGTTGCTAAACGCCTTTAAAAATCTTGACGAAAACATTATTTTTCAATGGATTGAAGAGACTATCGATACCTACGGATTGTCGAAATCATGCGAAATGGGATACGAATACTACCAGTGCAATAGTGGCGAAGGATTAGGCAAATTCAACCGTGAAAGATTCTACAAACTCCGTAACGATTTCAACAGGCAAACCACACGCGACTACAAATACTATGTCACACTATATGTCTTGATCGTGTATGCTTTCAATAATCAGATTCGATTCAATGCCGATGGAAACTTCAACCTTCCTGTCGGCAAACGCGACTTCAACAAAGCCATGCAGAAAAAACTATCCAATTTCATTCAGCGTCTGCACGAAATTGAATGTCGCTTTATGCATGAAGATTTCCGCAACATCAATTTTGAAGGATTGACGGAAAACGACTTTGTTTATGCCGACCC
>JAZQPN010000461.1:0-3775 GCA_045628585.1 Bacteroidales bacterium
CCTTGTTGGTGTGCAAATCGCCCGTCCAAGCCTTTTCGAAGACATATTCGTACATGAACGGATTGCAGTCGAAGCCTTCCAAAGTAGAGCCGATGCCGCAGAAATTGTCTCCGCCCTTGTCGAAAGCACGTTCAATCCTTGCATTGATGGTATCGAGGTTTCCGACCAACATGGAATTGCCGCCGAAATTGCCCAAATAGCACCAAATATAAGGCACGCCATAATAGGAATCCGTGCGCTCCCATACCGGCTGACGGTCGCAATAATAGTCGAGCAGAAGCTGTTTTTCCTTCGGGAATGAAGTGATATAGGCCTCAATGCGGTTGTCGACTTCCCAATACTGGCGTTCGTTCCAGAACAGCCAAGTCATCTGCAGCCAACGCGCATCGGGGTCGGCGGCGGCAAGCGATTCATACACCTGACGGCTGACACGGCCCAGATAATCAGGCTCCCAACTTGGCGGAATCATTTCATTGAAAATGTCGATGCCATAGATATGGTCGGTGCCGAACATGGCCGTTTCTTCAGCGATGAATTTCTGCTGGATTTCAGTGTATAAAGGCGACATCGGATCGAGGAACTTGCACCAGCAGATGCTGTCGAAACCAGCCCAATCGCCCAACGAAGCCAAAGGCGCATCGGGATAAATCCTTGTGATGCAAGCCGGCACATGACCTGCGAAACCTGGCAGCACGGGCTTCATGTTGAGTTCACGCTCACGGGCAACAATCTGCTTTTGCAAGGCCTCCTGATTCTCGAGCCACGACATCGGCAAAGGACCGCCCCAGCGGTCGATGTTCTGCATACGGTGCCAAGGCAGATGCGCCGGACCGGTGAAATAACTGCGAATTTCCTCATCGGTCAGACCGAGATCGCTCCAGACTTTGTACCACACGGCTTCCTGTCCCGTGATGGCCAAAGGCAGATTGATGCCGTTCATAGCCATCCAGTCGATGAAATGCTCCCATTCGTCCCAACTCCACCACGGCATGGTGTAGCCGTAAGTGCAGTAATTCAGGAAGAAACGTTCCGGAACTCTTGCCTGTTCGCTCACTTTTTCAGGAATGGATGGAAGTTCGGCTGGCATTTCCAACTTGTCGGCCTCAAACCACGAATATTGCGCCTTGCAATAGTATTTCAGGTAATGATTCAAGCCCACGGCCATACTGTTGGCGTTGTTGCCACGGATGACGATTTTCCGTCCGACCGATCCCAATTCGAAGCAGTCAACGCTGTCGTTTTCAATGTGTTCCAATTTGAATTTGTCGGCATAATCAGGAACAACGCGGTTCAGCAAACCTTGCATGGCGATGATTTCAGGATCCGTTTCTGGCTTTGCGCATGAAACGCAGAGCAAAAGTCCGATAAAGGCATAAAGTAAGTTTCTTCTCATAGCGAAATTGATTTGATGCACAAAAATAAGAATCTGAATGATAGGAATGTCAGAATTTTAGTATTTTTGACGAAAATTTATCAACTATGAAAAAATACATGATTTTACTTTGCGCCATTATGATGGCCTTCGCATCCTGCAAAAAGGAAAACCCAAATAACGAAGGCAATCTCAACGACCATCCTGAGGGAGTGCTTGACACTACTACTTACAGAATTGGTGACAACTATCTGGATCAAGGCATTGTATTTCAGACTAATTCGGGTGGTAAACACGGCCTGATAGTCTCGTTTGATGAAGCCCATCTTGATTGGTGTGTCGAAAACCAATTGTCGACCATAACCAATGCGACCAATGCTGCCGATGGCTGGAATAACGCCAACGCCATTGTTTCAAAACCGAATTGGAAAGAGAATTTTCCTGCTGTGGCTTGGGCGGTAAGCAAAAACAAAAACTACACCAACGGACAGATTCAGTCAAAGCAATGGTATCTGCCTGCAAAGAACGAATTGAGAAACTTATTGCTCAACCAGGAGAAAGTCAATCAGACGCTTTCCGACATGGGTTACTCGACTTTGATGAAAAAAACCTATTGGTCGAGCACCGAGACCAATGCAAGAAATGCTGCTTCGGAACGTTGGAACGGAACCGAAGTCATGCAAGCCGACTCGCTGAAAACCAAACAGTTTTATGTAAGAGCCATCAAATCATTCTGATTTTATGCAATCGACAGACAAATACATGCAAATGGCCATTGACGAAGCCCTTTTGGGCATCAACGAAGGCCACGGAGGGCCTTTTGGCACCGTCATCGTCAAAGACGGCGAAGTCATTGGCCGAGGACATAATAAAGTTCTGAAAAACAACGACCCGACCTGCCACGGCGAAATTGATGCCATCCGACATGCTGCCGCCGTTTTGGGCACTTTCGACCTAACGGGCTGCACTTTGTACACCACTGGCGAGCCTTGCCACATGTGCCTTTGTGCCTGTATGTGGGCCAACATCGACCATATCTATTATGGCTGCACCATCGAAGACAACGGCATGATTGGCTTCCGCGACGACAAATTCGACCAGATTTTCAGCGGCAGAGACAAACTCACCCATTTTATGGAGGAACTCGACCGCGAAGCCTGCCTGGAACTTTTTGCGCAGTATTCATCGATGCAACATGAGTTGTATTAAACAAAATCAGAAATGAACATATTCCAAGATATCAAAGTCATAGCTTTCGATGCTGATGACACTTTGTGGGACAATGAGTCTTATTTTCAGCAAGTTGAGAAAGACATGTGCCGTGTGCTTGAAAGATATGCTCCTGCTGAAGAAGTCTCGAAAAGCCTTTTTGCCACCGAAATGGCCAATATGGAAGACTACGGTTACGGTGCCATGGCGTTTACGCTTTCGCTGGTCGAGAATGCCATAAAGGTATCGAAGGGCAAGGCTACCAACGACGAAATTCTGCAAGTGCTCAATTTAGGCAGGTCGCTGCTGCATCTGAAAGCCACGCCTTTGGCAGGTGTTGAAGAAGGCTTGTCGGCGCTGAAAGGCAAATTCCGCATGGTGCTTTTCACCAAAGGCGAACTCTTGACTCAAGAACACAAACTGCAACGCTCCGGCTTGCTGCCTTTTTTTGAAAAGGTCGTCATTGTGTCCGACAAAAAGGAAAAGCAATATTTGGATTTATGCAAAGACCTGAACATCAATCCGAAAGAACTGCTCATGGTGGGCAATTCGCTGAAATCGGACATCAGGCCAGCATTGGAAATCGGGGCTTTTGCCGTTCACGTTCCTTTTGAAGTGATGTGGCAGCACGAAGTGACCGAAGACTTCGAGCATCCGCGCATGGCAAGGATTAAAAGTCTGGCTGAACTGACAGAAGTGTTGGAAATGTAAATAAATGACTGTTCAAAACCAAACTACACAAAATGGACATGGAATTTAGAGACTGCGGGACGTATCCTCGACATCGTCACACCCTTGAAGAGAAGTGTCAGGCATCAAAGTCATACATTCCCGCGCCCATGATGTCTTTTTCAAAATACTTAAACTGACTTTGCTCGTCAACTTATGAAAGAGGTTCATGACATTGTGAGTGAAAAAAAACATATCTTTGCACACCGAAACAAACTAAATCTACATACAATGAAAAAAGCAATAGCAACGACAAAAGCTCCGGGTGCCATCGGACCTTACAGCCAGGCCATCGAAGCCAATGGTATGGTTTTCATTTCCGGCCAACTTCCAATCAATCCTGAAACGGGTCTCATGCCTGAAACGGTGAGCGAACAGACCGAACAGAGCATGAAGAACCTGCAAGCCATCCTCGAAGCAGCTGGCTGCACTTTCGACAACGTGGTGAAATCGACCTGCTATCTG
>JAZQPN010000462.1:0-3405 GCA_045628585.1 Bacteroidales bacterium
TCGACATCAATCTGGATTTGCACTGATTTATAATCAGGATTTTGCTGGAACAGATGAATCTGCTACGCAATAACCAATTTATGCGCTTTGTAATTCCCTTCCAAGGGCATGCAAGGTGCGGCGGATTTGTTGCAATCGCTGCTCGCTCGGCTTGGAAATACCGTAAATGTACCGCGCCAGCAGACTCTTATTGATGCCAATGGCACGCGCCACTTCCGACACATTGAGCCACGGAAAACGCTTGAACATCTCAGCCACCTCGTTATGGCTGTTCGGCTCACTCGTCTCATAAAAACTCGAAATGTGCATATCGGCATCCAAAATTTCCCAACGAATCGAAGTACACTCGTCGTCGATGGTAAAATCATTGCGTTGTTCCATCGTGGCATCTTTCAGTTCGGGATAAGCCTCTAACGGGCGGCTCAAAACACGACCTTCAGCAGTTTTCATGTAAATTCTGGTTTCGTCAAACCAAATGTTCTTTATTTTTTCCATTGCCTTGATTATTTTATTCAGTCAAACCTCTTGTGCCATTCCATGATGAAATCGTCACGATAGATGATGCAGGTATCGATGGCCTTCTTGATTTCTTGCTCCTTCAGCCCATGGTTGTATTCCAATCTAACCGTAGGTTCAAGCAAGATTTTTGCTTTTTTCCCACCAAATTCCACATGCACATGAATTGGCAAATGTTCATCTAAATAGAAAAAGAAGCGGATTCCGTAAATGGTTAGTAAAGTAGGCATAAACAAATTTTTCGCAAAGATAGGTATAAAAATTTATACTGACAAGGGTTATGAACAAGATTTAGAAAAAGAGATCATTCCTCCGCGTTTTCAATGATTTTTTCAGATTTTATGAGTGCGCATTATCTAATCAAGAGGGGTAAATTTCCAAACCAAATCGATTCACATCAAATTTGCGAAAAACAGTTACACCTGCTTTTTTCCCGTTTGGCAAGTTTATTATTTCCACAGAATCAATTTTGTCCAACTCACTATCTCTGCATTGACTGATACATGCATTCACATAATATGAAAGGTGAGCTGCTTTTAAAAAAATTACTTGAAAATCATCAAACGATATTTTGTGTGATTTTTCAGGATACAAAAGTCTCTTTCTTTTTTGAATAGGACGATTAAAACTAAAGTATCTAATCTCTCTAAACTGTTCATTAATGTCATAAATAGAATGGGCAAAACTATTACGTAAATTAGAACAATAGCAATCATTGATTAATTTACCCAGCAAAACATCGTTTTCCAAAAGAGGATGAACGATACTTTGCTGAATCCAATTCCAATTACTTCCTTTCTTTTTAGGTGCTTCATCTTGAAATGGTCTCCACAAATAATCACCACCAATTGATAACGAAGCTAGTCTTGCCAAAATCTTTAAGAAAACCTTAGATTTGCAGCGCGAAATGCGTCACATCAGATTTGCAGGGCAAAAAGTACAAACTTTTTCGATGAATGAACCTTTTTTGCCGAAAAATTTTCAAAAAATGTCACAGACTTAAGTTGCTACATTCTAAGTCACTCGTTCATGTCGATAGAACTCACTTTCTCACATCGGATCCACATCAATCTGAATCTGAACAGACTTATAATCAGGATTTTGCTGGAACAAACGTATCTGTTGCGCGATGATTTCCTTTACCTGCTGCGCATTGTATTCCCGCTTGAATTTCACCATCATTTGCTTGATATACAGGTTTTTAACTCTTGAAACAACGGGATATTCGGGTCCAAGCAAATCCTGCTGGAAAATCGGGCGGAGCATAAGTGCCAGTTCCGCTGCTGCAGGATTCAGTTTCTGATAGTCCTTGTGCTTCAAACGGATGAGAATTAGGCGGTAATAAGGCGGATAGCCGAATTGACGGCGCGTCACCATCTGCTTGCCGTACAAGCCTTTAAAGTCGTTACGCAAGACATCTTGCAAGACAGGATGTGCTGGCTCGTAAGTCTGGATGATGACCCTGCCCTGCTTGCCTTTTCGGCCCGCACGGCCAGCCACTTGCGACATCAGTTGGAAACTGCGCTCATGCGCGCGGAAATCGGGATAGGAAAGCATGTTGTCGGCATTCAGAATGCCCACAACTTTCACAGAATCAAAGTCCAAGCCTTTGGTGACCATTTGCGTTCCGACCAAAATGTTGGTTTCCTTGTCCTGAAAATGTTCCAAAATGCTTTGGTAGTCGTTGCGCGAACGTGTGGTGTCCAAATCAAGGCGCGCGACTCTGACATCAGGCATCACCAATTTCAGGTCTTCTTCGATTTTTTCGGTACCGAAACCATGCATTTTTATATTGGCACTGTGGCAGTTAGGACATTCCGTCGGGACGCTGGCCGTGTAGCCGCAATAATGGCAACGCAACACATTCTGCTGCTTGTGATAAATCAGACTCACGTCGCAATTGATGCACTGCGGCACATAATGGCAGTCGTCGCACTCCAAACGTAGCGAAAAACCACGGCGGTTCTGGAACAGAATCACCTGATTCTTTTCTTCCAAAGTCTCTTTCATGGCATCGACGAGCGTACCGCCAAAATCGGCCTGCATGGTCTTGCGGCGTTTCTCCACGCGCATGTCGCTCAAAATGATTTCCGGCATCTGCACGCCACCGAATCGCTCCGTGATTTCAACCAACTTAAATCGGTTGTTCAACGCATTGTAATAACTCTCGTAAGAAGGCGTCGCCGAGCCGAGCAAAACCTTAGCCTTGTGCATGGCGGCCAGCACGATGGCGGCATCGCGGGCATTGTAACGCGGCGCAGGGTCGACTTGCTTGAACGAACTGTCGTGTTCCTCGTCAACGATGATGAGGCCAATGTCAGAATAAGGCAAAAAGATGGCCGAGCGGGAACCAATGATAATCTGATGGCGGTTTGATTTCGTTTTGGCAAAATCGCGCACCTGTTCCAAAACCTCCACCCTTTCGTTGATGCCGTAACGCGAATGATAAACGCCTAACCTTTCGCCAAAATATTGTTTCAGACGATTGATAATCTGTGCAGTGAGCGCTATTTCAGGTAGCAGATAAAGCACCTGTTTGCCTTGGTCGATAGCTTCCTTTATCAGTTTGATATAGATTTCGGTCTTGCCCGAAGAAGTCACGCCATGCAGTAAAACGGGCTTGTTTTCCTCAAAACCTTGCTTGATTTGGTCGAAAGCTTTTTGCTGCGCTTCAGTCAGTTGAATGGTGGAGACATCAGTCTGGACCTTGTATTCCTTCAATCGGCTGACTTTCTTTTCGTAAACCTCAAAAATGCCTTTTTCCGACATGGTTTTCAAAGCCGCGGAGTTGGCATTGGCTTTTTTCAGCAATTCACTGGCCAACACATCATTATCGCAGTCGCCACCTAAGGTGAAATAAGCCAGCAGGATTTCCAACTGCTTGAAAGC
>JAZQPN010000463.1:0-6097 GCA_045628585.1 Bacteroidales bacterium
ACACACCGTTTCTCAACCAGTTACCGCAAACCGCGACGCAAAAGGCAAAACATTACTTTGCCAAGCGATTCCATCGCACCAGGCAATTCAAACATCCCTGAAGAAGCACCCGTTGCAGCCGAAAGATACCGTTACAAGGACACCGTTCAAAGGCCAAACAACTATTATGTGGAGCTTTTCTCCGACAAGCTCATCAGCCAAATCGACTTCAGCAGCCTGAGCTACAGCTATCAGCCGTTTGCCGGAGGTTTTGCGCCCGTTTACCTCAATTCGGGCTTCAACATTTTCTTAGGCGCCACCATGAGCGACCTGATGGAAGACATAAAAATTGATGCCGGCGTGAAACTGAACACGAGTCTTGTCAACAACGAATACATCCTGCGTTTCAGCGATTTAAGCAAACGTTTGGACAAGTCGCTGACCTTCCACCGCTATGTCACCGATGCCGCACAGGACTACTTAATCAGGACTTTCACCGACGAAGCATTCTACACCTTGAACTATCCGTTCAGCGAAATCCTCAGTCTGCGCGGCACCTTGATTTACCGCAACGACTACAAGGTGAACCTGCCCATCAACGACTACAGTCTTGCCGACCCTAACACCATGGAAAACTGGGTCGGACTGCGCGCCGAACTCGTCTACGACAATTCGCGCAAACTGGAAACAAATCTCTATGTTGGCGCCCGAGGCAAAATCTTCGCCGAATACTACCAAATGATTGCAAAAGGCGCGAAAAACATGTTTGTTGTTGGCTTCGATTTCCGCAACTACACCCGCATTCACCGCAATTTCATCTGGGCCAACCGCATTGCGGGCAGTACCTCATTCGGGCAAAACAAACTCATCTATTACATGGGCGGCGTCGACAACTGGCTGATACCGAAATTCGACCACGTCACGCCTATTGACTATGGACAGAATTACGCCTACCAAACCTTAGCCACCAACATGCGCGGCTTCAATCAGAACATACGCAACGGAAACAGTTTCATCGTGTTGAACAGCGAACTTCGTTTCCCCGTGTTCACCTATCTGCTCGACCGGCCCATCAACATGGAATTACTGAAAAATTTCCAAATTGTGGCCTTCGGCGATGTCGGCACAGCATGGACAGGATGGAACCCATACGATTGGAGCAACTCGCTCTACACCTCGCATTACGTTGATGGCAACCTCAGCATCAGCGTGACCGAGCCTAAAGAGCCCATCGTGGGCGGTGTCGGTTTAGGATTGCGAACCAAGATTTTCGGTTATTTCGTGCGCGGCGACATGGCTTGGGGCATCGAAGACGGCAACATCAGCAAGAAACCGAATTTTTATTTGTCGTTCAATTTGGATTTTTAGAATACCTAATCCAATGATTGGAGACACAATGATTCGCATCTCTACCTGATTTTCTAGCAACAGCTTTCTATGCCAGAATTTCCGATTTTCGACAAAAAAATCACAAGCCGGACAATATCCCTCTGATACTCAAAACAAAAAAGTTTTCAACAACCATTGTTGATAAATAGTTGTCTGAAAACAGCATTTTTTTTCTCCCGATATGGGTATTGTTTCATAATTTAGCAACCCGAAACGGGGGAAAAAATCCCGCTTCGTTTTTGTTTATAAAATACTAATTTTCAATCTAATGAAAGCACAGCACACCCAAGCCGACAAAGAGCTTGACCTATTTAGCATGATACAAAACACTGCAAATGAAGAAGATAGCAGCAGCAATCATGCTAAAATGGTGAATTACAGGAGCAACACTACTTTCGACGAAGAAAAGCTTGGTCGGCAGGATGACGTGCAACTTGTTGAAAAAGAAATTGCTGACAACGCAACAACTGGAACTGTGCCGAAAACGGAGGAGAAAACCGAAATGGAATACACGATTTATCCCACCGACCAAGTGAAGGCTGCTGCAAAGGAATATTTCAACGGCGACTCGCTAGCAGGCGACGTTTGGGCCAACAAATATGCCTTGAAAGACAGCGACGGCAACATTTATGAGTTGACTCCCGACGAGATGCACCACCGCATTGCACGAGAGATTGCACGCATTGAAAAGCACTATCCGAATCCTATGCGCGAAGAGGAAATCTACGAAGTGCTGAAGGATTTCCGTTACATCGTGCCCCAAGGCAGCCCCATGGCTGGCATTGGCAATAACTTCCAGATTTCATCCTTGTCCAATTGTTTTGTGATTGGCAACAAAGGCTGTTCCGATTCCTACGGCGGCATCATGAAAATCGACCAGGAACAAGTGCAGCTGATGAAACGCCGTGGTGGTGTCGGTCACGATTTGTCGCACATTCGCCCGACGGGCAGTCCGGTCAAGAACTGCGCCCTGACCTCAACCGGCGTGGTGCCTTTCATGGAACGTTATTCCAACTCCACCAAGGAAGTGGCCCAGGACGGCCGACGCGGTGCCTTGATGATGAGCATCAGCATCAAACATCCCGATTCGGAAGCATTCATCGATGCCAAAATGACGCAAGGCAAAATCACCAATGCCAACGTTTCGGTCCGCATCACCGATGAGTTCATGCAGTGCGTCCGCGAAGACAAGCCTTTCGTGCAGCAATATCCTATAGATTCTCCTACACCTTTATATAAAAAAGAAATCAACGCCCGCCAGTTGTGGAACAAGATCATCCACAATGCATGGCAGTCGGCTGAGCCTGGCGTGCTGTTCTGGGACACCATCACACGCGAATCCATTCCGGATTGCTATGCCGATTTGGGCTTCAAGACCCTTAGCACCAACCCTTGCGGCGAAATTCCGCTTTGCGCCTACGACAGCTGCCGCTTGCTCGCCATCAACCTTTACAGTTATGTCGAGAAGCCATTCACTCCCGAAGCGCGTTTCAATTCCACGCTTTTCACCAAGCACGTGGCCATTGCCCAACGCATGATGGACGACATCGTCGACCTTGAAATCGAAAAAGTGGATGCCATTCTGCGCAAGATTGATTCCGACCCTGAAGATGCCGAAGTGAAACGCATCGAGACCAACCTTTGGAAAAACATCAAGGAAAAATGCCTTCAAGGCCGCCGTACAGGCATCGGCATAACGGCTGAAGGTGACATGCTTGCAGCCCTCGGCAAACGTTATGCGTCAGAAGAAGCTATTTCTTTCTCAACTGAAGTTCAAAAACTTTTGGCTTACAATGCCTACCGTTCATCAGTCAATTTGGCCGAAGAAAGAGGCGCGTTCCAAATCTACGATGCTCATCGCGAAGAAAAGAACCCGTTCATCAACCGCCTGCGTGCTTTGGACGAAGACCTTTATCAGAAGATGCGCCGCGTAGGCCGCCGCAACATTGCCATGCTGACCATTGCTCCGACGGGTTCCGTCAGCCTCTGCACACAGACCACTTCGGGCATCGAACCGGTCTTTATGGTCGCCTACAAGCGCCGCCGCAAAGTCAATCCGAGCGACAGGGATGTGAAGATTGCCTTCACCGATGCCACAGGCAATTCGTTTGAAGAATACAACGTGTTCCATCACAAATTCCTCACTTGGCTTGAAGTGAACGGCTACAACGTTGAGGAAGTGATGAACTACGACGACGAAAAACTGAATGAAATCATCGCCAAGTCACCTTATTACAAAGCCACTTCAAACGACATCGACTGGGTGAGCAAAGTGAAAATGCAGGGCAGCATGCAGAAATGGGTCGACCATTCCATCAGCGTCACCGTCAACGTGCCGAAGGAGACATCCGAAGAACTGGTCAGCCAAATCTACCAGACTGCATGGGAAAGCGGATGCAAGGGCATGACGATTTACCGTGACGGCTCCCGTGACGGCGTCTTGATTTCAAAGGATGAAAAGAAAGAAAACAAAGCGCAAGCCGACAATGGCGAACGCCCTGACGACATCAAGGAAACCACAGCGCCACAGCGTCCGAAAGAATTAGCATGCGACGTAGTGCGTTTCCTCAACAACAACGAAAAATGGATTGCCTTCGTGGGCATCCTTCACGACAGGCCTTACGAGATCTTCCTCGGCAAGGCCGAAGACTTCTACCTGCCGCCATACGTCGAAAAAGGCATCATCATCAAGGAAAAAGTGCAAGGAAAACCTTCACGGTACGATTTCCAGTACATCGACAAAGCCGGTTACGAAGTCATCATGAAAGGCCTTTCGCGTTCGTTCAACAAGGAATACTGGAACTACGCCAAACTCATTTCGGGCATCTTGCGCCACGGCATGCCGATTCATTATGTCATCGAACTGGTGCAGAACCTCAACGTTGAGGAAGACAACATCAACACTTGGAAAAACGGCATAGCACGTTCGCTGAAACGCTATGTGGCCGACGGCACCAAGGTAGTGGGCAAGGTTTGCCCCAACTGCGGACAAAACAGCATCATCTATCAGGACGGCTGTATGCTCTGCACCAACTGCGGCCACTCGAAATGTGGCTAATCCCTGTTTATAACTTTGGACACAACAGTTGTTTTTTTATCTTCATAATGGTGGCCGCCGGCGAAAGTCGGCGGCTTTTTTTCAGACAAATCATTTTTTTTCAAAAAAAAGACAAACATATTTCAAAAAAACTCTATTTTTGCACACTTTATAGCACATAAAAATTTTGTTGAATTAAACTTTATAATATGAATAAAAAAGTGTCACCTGTTGGCACAGAGTAGTTTAAATATCTTATTAAAACATACGACGAAAGCGTATAGCTTTATTTCTTGTTTCTAAAAATCGCCAATTTTAAAGCTGCAAGAGAGATGAAGCGAAGCGCCCACGTTTTTTTTTACGTGGGCTCTATTTATCAATTTGCAGCGGGGTGTTTGGCGATACCTAAGAAACAAAGAGAGAAAATAGACTCCACGTATTTTTTATGCCTTGCAGTTTCATGCAGCATTGAGATAAGCAATGAGTCGAAATACGCTTCCTCGGCGGATTTCCAAAATGAAACACTAAAACAAGACATAAAAATGGAACTGCAATCAACATTGGCAAATATCCTTCCGCAGGAAGAGCTTAAATTATGCCCAATCCATCCAACTCTCAATCATCCGCTTGTCGATTTCGGCATTGACATCATGACGCTTGGCAGGAACGAGCGGCTGAAGCTGGCGGTAAAGGAACTCAGCATCGGCAGTCGCATCCGTGAAGAGCTGAGAATCCAAGGCCGCACGGTGTCGTGGCTGGCCCAGCAGCTTTGCATGGAACGCACCAGCCTCTACTACACCTTCCGCCAGAACTCCATTGACACGGAGATGCTGCTGTGCATATCCTTTTTCCTTAACCACAACTTCCTGCAGGACATTTCTGACGTGTATAGGAAATACGGCCTATGAAAAAAACGGAAGGCAGATTCGTCTTGGAAACTTGCGGCGAAACGCTGTGGCAGCACCTTTTGCGTGGCGAGGAAGTCACAATGAAGGCCTTCGACGGCAGCGCGTGGCCATTCGTGCGCAAGGAACGCGACAGCGTGGTGCTGCGCCGCTGCGACACGGTTTGCGCTGGCGACCTCGTGCTGGTGCATGATTGCACGGGTGCGACGCATCTCATGCGCGTGCATGATGCAAAATCAGTCTGCATGCTGCTGGACTGTGACGGCGACATGAGGCCGGCGCAATACTACGCCTCGAGCGAGGTGAAGGCGACGGTGGTCGGCGTGATAGACCGACGAGGCCAACGCCGCAAGCCCGGCAGGGCGGTGCTGTGGCGCCATCAGCCCGGGTTTGCGAAAAGGCTTTTCCTTCTTCTGAAGCCACGTGAATGTGCGGACAAATGACATTTAACAAGACAGATAAATTAACGAAATTATTAAGTAAGTGTGCAAAATTAGTTTACATATTGAATGCGAGATAACGAGGTCGCGGGAATGCGAGGCATCTCGAAATCCCGAAGCCTCGAGACCTCGAAATCCAAATTGAAGTTTAATTTTGAACAGTTACTTAACCAATTAAAATTTCAAGCAAAACAAGAAATGAAAGAAAAAAAGAGGTCTATAGGTCAAATTGCAGGAAAGAGCGTATCGAAAATGCCAATGTACACTGGGTTTGCGATAGGTTCAAAACTTTGAATGGCAAAATCGGCCATCGGAAGCCGTCTATAGGTCAAATTGCAGGATAGGGC
>JAZQPN010000464.1:0-10921 GCA_045628585.1 Bacteroidales bacterium
TCTGAGGATTTCTGATGTACCTTCGCCGATTTGCAGAATGCGCTGGTCGCGATAGAAGCGTTCCATGTCGAATTCCTTCAGCAAGCCGTGGCCGCCCATCACCTGAACGGCGTTGTCGCAAACCTCGGCGGCGACTTCCGAACAATACAATTTCGCCATAGCCGCTTCCTTGCCAAACGGACGGTGCTGGTCTTTCAGCCAGCAAGCCTTGTAAAGCAGTCCGCGGACAGCTTCAATCTTCATGGCCATGTCAGCAAGTTTGAAACCGACAGCCTGGAATTTGCAGACAGGCTTGCCAAACTGCACACGCTTCTGCGAATAAGCCAAAGCCATTTCGTAAGCGCCTTGCGCGCAACCCAAACCCATGGCGGCAATCGAGAGACGGCCCGAATCCAAAGTAGCCAACATCATGTGAGAACCTTCGCCGGGTTCGCCGAGAATGGCTTCCTTAGGCAAACGCACGTTGTTGAAAACCAGTTTTCCCGTGTTGGAAGCACGCCACATCATTTTGTCGTCCATAGGTGTTTGCGTGAAGCCTTCCACACCATTTTCGACCAACAAAGCAGTAAATTCCGGCTTGCCATCTTTAGTGCCCGAAATGGCTTGTACGCTGGTTCCCAATGTGATAGGCGTTGCGCTGTTGGTGATGAAAATCTTGGTGCCGTTCAGCAGCCATTCATCGCCTTGGCGAATGGCCGTGGTCTTGGTACCGCGCGAATCGGAACCAGCATCTTCTTCGGTCAAGCCAAACCCCCAAAGTTTGTCCTTGCAAAGTTGCGGCAGGTATTTGCGTTTCTGCTCCTCTGTGCCGTAATCCTTGATGGGGCCTATGCCCAAAGAGTTGTCGGCAGCAATGGTGGCAGCCGTCGAGCCATCGACACGCGCCAGTTCCTCAACGGCAATGATGTAGGTGAGGTTGTCCAGACCTTGACCGCCATATTCCTTCGGGACGGTCATGCCCAACAAGCCTTCGGCACCCATTTTCAGGGTCAAATCGACATCAAAATGCTGATGTTCATCATTATATCTTGCAACAGGTTTCACTTCGCCTTCGGCAAAATCGCGCACTTTCTGGCGAAATGCCTGCTGTTGTTCTGTCAAATCGAAATTCATAGTTATTCAGTGTTATCTATTTTGCATATTAACTCTATCATTAACGGATGACGTTAAATATGAATAAATGTTATCAAGTAATGATTCATTTATTCCATAACAGCTTAAAACTGTTTTATCAAAATTTATTCTATCTGCATTTTTAATCTCATCAAAGATTTCTTGAACCTTTCGATGTTTTAATGGTTCAAATGCTTGTTTAATCTTTATTATCTTTTCAGGTGTAAGTATACTTGGATTAAGAGATTTCATTTCTTTAAAATAATCCGCATTTAAGTCTAAAGCTCCTAAATTACGTGAAGTGCCTCTCATTTCAACTGCTAGTAGATTAATCGCTGAATTTAAAAGAGCTGCCATTAACTCAACATCATAGCCCTTCTTAACACTTATCGCAACAAGGCGTTGGTCTATATAAAATGGATTTGTTGAAAAAGTGAAGAAAAGTCGTTTATAAGGATTTATTGATGTAATAATATTTGCAGGTTTTAGATTTAATGAGTACCAAAATGGTTTATGTCCCTTACAAGTTTCTTCAATAGTAGCACTTCCATTTTTATTTGGACAGTTTTTATATTTTAATATCCAATTCTTTGTGCCATTTGGTAAATCATCAAATCGATCTTTACAAACAAAAAACATATTCTGAAAATCGTTCCCAAATTCAATTGTTTCAAGCTCTGACGAACTCTTTATACAAGGAACCAAGTACTTATTATCAATGGAAGTAGAAGCAACATCTTTGTTTTTTATAATAAACATATCATTCCATCCTGTTCTTTCTCCTCGGCAAACATCTATCACATTTGGATAATACTTTATTAAAAGATTATTGAATGATTCAAATAGTTTAGTAGAAATAAAGAATTCACACCAATTTGTCTTTGCATCTATGGATTCCACTAACATTTCTTTTTTTACAAAGCATACTGAGATTGATTTATCGTTTTTTACATACAGATCATCAAATGTTAAGTCTTTGCTCCAACTTGGATTTTTGGGATTGTCACAGTTATCTATTTCTGAATAAAAATCTTCTATCTGATGTAATTGGATTTTGATGTCATTTTGGGAAAAATAATCTTTCAATTTGAAATTTATAGAAACAAATTTTGTAGGCTCTTCACAATGACACTTTTGTAATACTACATAAATAGTTGAAACCTGAGAATCTGTAAACCAATGCTCTGCATTACTTTTTACTATATACTTTATATGAAAATTATCCAATAAGAATTTCTTGAATTGGAATCCATATTCTTTGCCCAGCCAAGCATTAGAAGTAATAAATGACAACATTCCATTATCTTTTAAAAAGCGGATGGAATTATATACACAATAAGTAAAATAATCAGATCTTTCATTTATTTTAAATGAATTGTCTCTAAGAAAAGCTTGTTGAGAGGCCTCAAATTCTTGTCTGAAAAACAATGTTAATTTATCATTTGGAATATCTTCTTGTTGAATAAAGGGAAAATTACTAGCGATGCCATCAAAAAAAGGAATCGTAAGATTGATGTGCTTCGAATATTCAATAGGATCAGGGAAAGAGATGCTATCACCAGGACTTAGATTGAAAAAGTCATCTCTCTTTACTCTTGGAAAATTGTTTTTTTGTGACACATCTTGTTTATAAAGGTTTATTACTGATAATATAGCAGGAAAATGTGATATGTCATTTCCCCAAATTTGATCAAGTAACTTAGAATGGTTTGTATTGTTATGATAACTCAATATTTTATAAAATGCATTTAAAAAGGTTCCTGTTCCAGAGGTTGGGTCAAACAAAAAATCTTCATTTGTTTGCACAGCAGGAAAAGCAACAAGATTTGCCAATGTTTCAGATGTAAAATACTGTCCAAATTTTTGTTTTTCTTCTTTTGGAACTAGATTTTCTAATATATTCCCAATAACAGAAACAGGTAATATTTTAAAATCAAATTCTGTAAGAACACCTATAAGTTGATATATAGCTTGATTTGCTATATCGGAAAAATCAATGCTATCTGTAAAATACGGCATAAATATTGCCTGATAGTCAATTGCTTGCGCCTTATCAAAATAATATTGAAGTGATTCTTTGATGTTGTTTGGTTCTTTAATTGAGACAGCATCTAATAAACCGCTTAGATTTTCTCTTAATGTTAGATAAAAGATAATCTTTCCTATTAAGTTGTAAAATGTAAACTTTGCTAATACATCTTCTTCTTCAACAAATTCTTCTCGTCTTGATGATGATTTCAATATTCTAAGTGTAACATTTTCATATATTTTCCATCTATTAAACTCCTCTCTGAAAGATACATCTTGACCCTTTTTTACTATAATTGCATTCTTAAATTGTGGAATAACAATTTGAGCTGCCTGAGAGATAGCATCAATAAAATTGTTAGTAACATTTAATGCTGGCTTGATACAACCACTTAAATACAATTGTTCTAAATCATGTAAAATTTCAATTGCACGATTGTGTAACGCTGTTTCATGTTGATAGTAATAGGTTGGATTTGCTAAATCTTTTCTTCTTAAAATTGATGGATCTTTTGGATAAACTTTTATTTTTTCCAAAGAATCAAGGGTGTATTTTGTTGTGTCAATTTTCCATATTATGGCTTCTGCCCCATTCCATGTAACAAAAGAATCAGATTGTATTTTTTGAGCTTTTTCTAAAGCATTTTTGAGCATCTCTGCATCATCAACTTTTGTGTCTGGAAATTTAAGTTCCCAACCATTAAATATCAAGCCCGATACTTTATCAATAAACAATAATATATCTGGAAATTTAGTTTGACCAGATACCATTTTTACACCAGTGTCATTTGTAGCATCTTGAAAAATGGTGGTTTTGTTTTCAATGGCAGATTTAATCCAACTAATTAGTTGTCCCGCCCAATCTCTTTCATTCCTCAGAATCTTTGTTTCCATAATGTTTCTGTCTTTCAAATAATCTCCAATCCGTTTCAGTAGAATGCTGATTATAAAACACATACCCGAGTCTGTCATTACAGACTTTGATGTAATCTGTTGCTTTAACTTTATGCAGTAAAGCATTTTCATTTTTTTCAATTCCAATATAATTTCTTCCTTCCAAAGCCGCAGCAACTAAAAAACTACCACTCCCACAAGCATTATCTAAAACTACATCACCAGGATTAGTATAAGTTTTTATCAAATATCTTCCTAATGCAATAGGTTTTTGTGTCGGGTGATAAACAGGACCTTCTGATTCAGCCGTTTTAAAATAAACAAAATCTTCTAAACTTTCTTCTTCAATACACAAAACATCATTTGGATAACGTTCTCCATTACTACATACATGCTTAGGTTTAAAATCACCATAACTTCCTGTAAATTGGTCTTTTCTCACACCTTTATCATAACTCTCTCCCATAGTCATCTGAGGATTATATGTAGGTTGATGATTATAGAACACGCAAATATCTTCATGCTTTCGCAAAGGTTGCTTTTTAGCATTTAAAAAATTCGTGGATTTTGATTTTATCCATACAATTTTATATTTAAACCAACCCTCATTACTAAGGATTAGTTTTGCTGTGAAAACTCCTTGTGATGTTAATACAATTGCTCCGTTTTCTTTAATGATACGGGTATATTCAGCCCATAGTTTTTGTAAATCTATTACAGAATCCCATTTATTTTGAGTTGTTCCGTAAGGTAAATCACAAAGAATCATATCTATCGAATGATCAGGAATTTTCGGCATTACTTCCAAACAATCTCCTTCGATTACTTGATTAATATATGGTGCTAAAATATTGGATTCCATAATTAAAAGGCGTATTTATTAAAAACTGCTTTTATTCTAACTCAATCAACTGCATTTTATTGTCCACCATTTCGCCTTCGGTCACCAAAATCCGCTTCACTTTGGCTTTGGCCGTGGCTGTGATGTTGTTCTCCATTTTCATGGCTTCCACCACAATCATAATGGTGCCTTCAGTCACTTCATCGCCTTCCTTGACATTGATTTTCACCACTTTGCCAGGCATTGGCGACATCAAGGCGTTCTTGTCGTTAGCCTTGTCTTTGCCCGAATAATCGAGATTGTCGTTCAACTGGTCGTAACGGAAACAAGTGAAATTCAGGCCGTGGAAATTGACAATGGTCTTGTTTTCATCGTTCACCGAACAGTAAACCGTCTCGGTGCGGCCATTCAGCATGATTTTCAACTGATTATCCTCAAAATGGATAAATTCGACCTTGAAAGGCTGTGCCTCGATGCTGCCTTCCAGATAACCTGCCTGCACTTTTTTAATGCTGACCGGAATTTTTTCACCTTCCACATCGACAGTGAGTTGCATGTGGAAACGCCAGTAACCGATTTGTTCCCAAACGTTTTCAGTTTCGCTGTTGAACTGCTTCTTGCAGCAATCGTACAGCAAAAACGAGGCGACAATATCATTCGTATTTATCGCTTTGCGGCTTTCAGTCAAGGCTGTCAGCAATTCGTCCTTATGACTTTCGCAAAATGATGTATCTAATTTATTTTCAACAAAATCCTGATTCTTGATGATTTCCCAAAGATAAGCCTTGTTGGTGGTCAGACCTTGCAAAATGAACTCGTTCAAGGCACGTTTGGCCGTGTCGATGGCACCTTGACGGTCTTTGGCATGACAGGTCAGTTTGGCAATCATCGGGTCGTAGGCTTCTGAAATCGTGCAAGTTCCATCGATGCTGCTGTCGACCCGCGCCCCTCTGATTTGCGGCTCGTGATAGGCCGTCAGTTTGCCGGGCGTCGGCAAAAATCCGTTTTCAGGATTTTCGGCATAAACGCGCAACTCGATGGCGTGGCCTTGTGCCGTGATGCTCTCCTGCGTGTAACACATTTCCTTGCCGCGTGCAATGCGGATTTGCTCCTCAACAATGTCGATGCCAGTGCGCTGTTCGGTGACAGGATGCTCCACCTGAATGCGGGTGTTCATCTCCAAGAAATAGAAATTCAGGTTCTTATCGACCAAAAACTCAATGGTTCCCGCATTTTTGTAACCCACTTTCTTGCAAAGGCGCACTGCCGTCTCAAACATCTGCTGGCGCTTTTCCTCTGTCAAAGTCGGCGAAGGCGATTCCTCGATGATTTTCTGATAACGGCGCTGGATGGTACATTCGCGCTCGTGCAAATGAATGACATTGCCAAAATGGTCAGCCAAGACCTGCACTTCGATATGTCGCGGATTTTCAATGTATTGCTCGACGAAAACGGTTCCATCGCCGAAATATTTCTCCGCCTCACGAGAAGCGCGTTCCAATTCATCTTTAAGCGTTGCCTTGCTGCCGACGATGTGCATTCCCTTGCCGCCGCCGCCAGCTGCCGCCTTAATCAAGACGGGATAAGGCATGGCATCGGCCTGCGCCAAAATTTCATCAATGCTGCCCGTAATGCCGAAAGTGACGGGAATATCGTTTTCGATGGCAAATTGCCTTGCTGCAATCTTGTTGCCCATCAGCCGCATGGTTTCGGCATCGGGGCCAATGAAAATCAAGTTGTTGGCAGCACAAGCTTCAGCCAATTCAGGACTTTCGGAAAGGAAACCGTAGCCGGGATGAATGGCTTCGGCGCCTGCATCGAGTGCCGCATCGATGATTTTCTGTATGTTGAGATAGGTGTCCTTCAACGTGCCGTTGCCCAAAGGACAGGCTTCATCGGCCATGCGGCGGTGTAAAGCCTGGGCATCGTTGTCGGCAAAAACAGCCACCGAGACGATATGCAACTTGCGCAATGTCTTGATGATACGCACTGCAATCTCGCCACGGTTGGCCACAAGGACCTTATTGATTCTTCTGCTGTTCATAATGAATAATGAAGTAAAGGCACAAAAATAGGGATTTTTTCTCATATCATTTAGAATCTGTTTTGACTTGCCTTGATTTTTCGGCATGTAAAGACGCTCAACAGTGTGTCTTTTACGTTCCATCAAGTTTTGATAAACCTAAAGATTTTCAAAAAAACAAAACACTTTCTAAATCAAAATCCATAAAATACACCTTTACGATGCTTCGGATAGTACTTGTTTATAAATGTCGAGCAGGCATCATCCGAACTGCTGAAACGAAGCGGTATGCCTATGCCAAGACACAGTTCCAAGCCCTTTGGGATTCGCTTTCCAGAAATGTTATAAGCATTTACGTTGACCGGTACTGCCGACTCGCTGTTTTCCATCTCGGAATATGAATCCAAGAAACCCTGATGATAGCTGGCTTCAAGCCGTACACTCAAGGTAAGTGAACCAAAATCGATGTCGCTTCTGATGCCCAAACCCGCAAACGCACCCACATGATATGGTGCCATGTTTGCCTTGCCAATGTCGATGGTCTCATCCATAACGATGGGGATGGAACGACTGATGTGTATTTGTCCGCCAAGCAGATAGCCAGCCTCTGCACCTGCAAAGGCGTATGGCTGGAACAATTCGGACACCTGCAGCCGCGCTTGTACTGGAATGCGTAAATCAACATATTTCGATGCGATGGAATATTGAACCGTTGCATTTGAGAGATGCGTGTAGTGCATCTCGACACCCCTGTTCACATACATCACTTCCGGAGCAATGGAAACGACATCACCTAACGGAACACCGATGAAAATGCCGCCAACTGGAGCAAAGAAAGCATCCTGTGTCTGTTCGGACAAGTATTTATCGGAATAGGCCATGCTATGCATAGCCACGCCTCCCTTTAAGCCTATCGCAACGCTCTCCGCATTTCGGTTGCTTATCTGCGAAATGCAAAAGTTTGTCAGCACGAAAGCCATCACCATGATTGCAAGCCGTTTTTTCATCGTCCAACTCCTTTCGAATCAAAGTGCGAGGCCATGCTGTCACCGTCCTTATAAATGAAATATGATCCTGGCTCAAACTGCGGGATAAGTCCACCTGAGTTGTCATTGATTTCCATAATGACAGCCGCAAAATACAGGTTGCGGATGCCTTCGGCGGTCATGCTGCCTTTCACCACGATACCACGTTTCATATCGACATGGTAGGTGTCTTTGGAATAAGCCATATCGTATGACTTGCTCTCGATGACATACGCCGTGAAATCATTGCCGCTGCCCATGACAAACACGGTGTCGGTCTGTTGTTCCAGCGCTTCCGAAAACTCCATGCCTGCCACCCCATTATGCTGGTCATAAAACCACAAAGTGGCATTGGGTTCTGGTTCGGGCATCACCAAAGGCCAGCCTACAACATTGGAAGCCACCCTTTGCTTCGGTCCAATCACAAACCTTCCCTCTATTTTGGGCGGAATATAACCCTCGGGAACGGCACCAAATGCCGCATTAAATTGTACCATCACAGAATCGGGTATTACGGACAGAATATCCTGAACATACGACTCCGTACCGATGGGAATTATCGTCGTCACATCATTCTTGGTGCAATTGGCAAGAAGCAGGAGACGGTCAACCGGAAGAATTCCAGGACGAGGGTGCGTGTGGAGCATGTGTTCGGCTATTGCGAGCTGAACCTGCACGGGATGTTCAGCCGCGTCATCGGCTTCGCGCGGAATGCCGCCAGGAACACCTTGACCAATCTGGTTTACAACGTGTGCCGATATGAACAAATAGTACGGTTAGGAATGAATTGCTGTTTTATCACATTGATAATCACATTGATAAATAGTAAATTAACAACATTTTATATAAAATATAAAATATAAAATAATAATGAAAGGTTAGAGATTGAAAGAAAATTTGTAAATTTGCCGTGTCATTCACTTTGAAATTTGGCTAATGGACTTCACGAAGTTCAGAGGAATGGCGCGAAAATGCTAAAAATAGAAGTCCCCTAAATAATTACTCTCGTATTCCAGCCGCAGGCTGTGATGACGCAGCTTGCGGCAAGGAATACATAAAAATTGCAATCAGATGAATTTACTACTAAAAAAAGTACTATTTGTTTTGGTTATTGTGCTCTTTTTCTCAAATAATCTCCAAGCCCAACTTCGCATCGATTGGCAGCAATGCTATGGAGGATTGGGAATTGATGAACCAGCCAAATTTCTACCTAAAGACAAGGGTTATATCATTTTGGGAGTCTCTGATTTAGGGAGCGGCATGATTGCTTGCGGTGACCAAGGCTCAACAGGGGCATGGGTCATAGAAATTGACGAAAACCACGAAATCGTCAATCAAGACTGTTTCCAAGGCTATCATGGCATCTTGAAAGCAAAGGACATGGACGGATACTATTTTTATGGGAAGAAGGTTTTCCCTTCAACTGGAAATTCAGGAATTTTGGCTGTTCGAACGGATGATAATCTCAATATCATTTGGGAACGCACTTTGGGCTGCGAGGAACACTATTTCCCATACGCAGTTGACGGAGTAGCCACCGATGACGGCGGCATTGTTTGTATCGCCGGCAAAGGTATATGGGCATGTGGAGATGTCAGTCAATATTTTGGAGGTTTGGATATTTGGGTCGCAAAATTAGACAGAAACGGTGAATTGGAATGGGAAACGACTTTAGGGACAAGTGGTGATGAAATGGATGGCAGAGTTGCTATTGCTGAAGATGGCGGTTTGTATGTTTTTGGAGATGCGGCTAACCAATCGGGGAACGGTAGCATAGAGAATTGTGCCCCTAGTGGATATGCCGATGGAATATTGGTCAAGATGAATGCCAATGGTGAAGTGGAATGGAACCGTTGCCATGGAGGAAACAAGAAAGATTCATTTTCCAATGTCATAGAACTACCCGATGGTTATTTGTTTGGAGGGCCTTCTTCGTCATTGGACGGTGACCTTCAAGGCGCAGGGTATCATCCTGGGCATTGGTATGGACAATCTTGGATGCCTTTGACTTCTGATATTTGGCTGCTGCGTACTGATTTGGATGGCAATGTACTTTGGAGCAAATGCTATGGCGGTACGAAAGACGAACAGATTGTCAAAGTCTTCCTGAATGAGGATGGAGGCTTTACTGTTTTTGGAACCACCATGTCATTAGACGGTGATTCGCAAAGTGCAAACAACCTTAAGCCCGCTTGGAATCTTGAAATTGGAAACAAATTGTGGGTTTTCCGCACTGACAGCAACGGCAACCTGCTTTGGGAAAGAGCCATAGGCACACAAACAGAATCTCATGAGTATTTAGAAGATGTGATTAAGCACAGTGATAGAGAATACACTATCCTCGGACAGGCTGACAGTTCGGGTGGTGAAATGCCTTGCGGCGACTACGATTGTACAAACGACACAGCCTATTTAATGAACTCCTATAGTAACTATTGGGTGCTTCATGTTACTGACACGGTGGATTACACCACCTTGCAGGTGCCGGAACGACCGCTGTCGCAAGAAGAGACCGTGCAGGTTTTTCCTAACCCGACTAACAATAAGGTATGGATTGTGCTGCCCGAAGATGCTTTGGTTGATGAGATTCGGGTTTATAACGTATTTGGGCAGGTGGTGAAGAGGGTGCAGGGGACAAATGAAGTTAGCGTGAGCGATATGTCCGAAGGTGTTTATTTGTTGCGGATTGTGGATGAAAGAGGGACAAACCATACAAAACGTGTAACTATAGCAAGATAAACGATGAGAACAAAACAAAAAAGGATGGAATCCCATAATAGTGACGGCGGCCACGGCGTTGACGATGAAGTTGTTGAACGAGCGGTGCCTTGAATGCTCCAGTTGTGCGATGTTCTTCAGTTCGTCGTTGACCGACTCAATGACCGCCCTTTTGCGAAGCAGTATCTTGTCCGAGACGCTCATCAGGCAGTTCTTCATGTTGTTCTTCACCTTGGTTATCAGCTGGATCCCGTCGACGAACAGTTCCTGGAACAGCTC
>JAZQPN010000465.1:0-4216 GCA_045628585.1 Bacteroidales bacterium
ATTCAATTATTTCTTCGTTTTCTCAGCAATCCAATTCCTTGCATTGACGAAAGCCTCAATCCAAGGTGCCACTTCGTCGTTCTTGCGCTCATCAGGATAGAAGGCCCACTGCCAAGGCAGGAAGGCACGCTCGAGGTGAGGCATCATGGCCAAATGGCGGCCATCGTTGGAGCAAATGCCAGCCACTGACCAGTCGCTGCCATTCGGGTTCCCCGGATATTCGTCCTGTCCGTAAGTCATCACGATGTCGTATTGGTCGCGGTAGCACGGAAAATAGAAACGGCCTTCGCCGTGAGCAATCCACACACCGAGGCGACGGCCCGAAAGCGACGAGAGCATCACGCTGTCGTTTTGCGCAATCTCAACATTCAGGAATGCCGATTCGAACTTGTGGGAATCATTGTGTTTCATCACCGGATGTTCCTCATGGTCTGGATAAAGCAGACCGAGTTCCATCATCAGCTGACAGCCGTTGCAGACGCCCAAACTCAAAGTGTCTTCGCGGGCATAGAAATTATCAAGGGCTTTCTTGGCCTTTTCATTATAAAGGAATGCGCCAGCCCAACCCTTGGCGGAACCCAAGACATCGGAATTGGAGAAACCACCGACAAAGACAATCATATTGACATCGGTGAGGTCTTCGCGTCCCGAAGTCAAATCGGTCATGTGAATGTCCTTGACATCGAAACCGGCCAGATAGAGTGCGTAAGCCATTTCGCGGTCGCCGTTATCGCCCTTTTCGCGGATGATGGCAGCCTTGATACCTGACTTCTTGCGGCGGTGCATATCAATGCCCAAATCGGCAGCCTTGCCAGTGAAATTACGGCCAAAGCTGTAATGCAGGTATTGGTTCTTGTAGTTCTGGAAACGTTCCAAAGCCTTGCGTTCGCCGCTCTGCTTACGGTCGAGCAGATATGACGACTTAAACCACAAATCGCGCAAAGCATCAATATCGAAGGTGCGGAGATGACCTTGATGGTCAATGACCAATTTGCGGGCTTTGGAAAGTGTACCAATGACATTGAACTTCACGCCAGCCTCACGCAACATTTGGCGGGCAACGCCATCGTTTTTCACTTGAATGACGACTGATGGTCTTTCGCAGAAGAGAACCGCGAACAAATCTTCCTTGTCGAAATCCCTGAGGCTGATGTTCATGCCGCCTTCAGTATTGGCGAAATTCATCTCCAACAAGGTGGTAATCAAGCCGCCGGCCGAAACATCGTGACCTGCAAGCACCAGACCTTCTTCTATCAGATGCTGAATGGCGTTGAAAGCCTTTCTGAAATAGGCCGGACTCTTCACATCAGGCGTAACCTGACCCACAGCGCCGAGAGCCTGAGCAAAACTGCTGCCGCCCAAATTGAAGCCATCTTTCGAGAAGTCGATGTAAAGCAATTCGGAGTTTTCGTCTTGTTTCACGACTGGACGGATGGTCTTGCGGACATTGGTCACTTCGCCAGCAGCCGAAACGATGACCGTGCCTGGAGCCACAACCTTTTCGCCATCAGGATATTTCTGCGTCATGGAGAGGGAATCCTTACCCGTCGGGACATTGATGCCCAAAGCCACGCAATAGTCGCTCAAAGCCTTCACAGCCTGATAGAGACGTGCGGTTTCGCCTTCCTGCTTGGCAGGCCACATCCAGTTGGCGCTCAACGAAATGCCCGTAAGATTGTCCTGAATCGGTGCCCAAACGATGTTCGTCAGAGCCTCGGAGACCGACAGACGCGAAGCAGCAGCCGGATCGATGAGGCCAGCGATAGGCGCATGACCCAAGGCGGTGGCGATGCCACGGATGCCCTGATAGTCCAAAGCGCTGATGCCCAAGTTGCTCAATGGAAGCTGAAGCTCGCCCACACATTGCTGCTGTGCCACACGGCCCGTAACGGAACGGTCGACTTTGTTGGTCAACCAATCCTTGCAAGCAACGGCTTCAAGCTGAAGCACTTGCTCGACATATTTATGTAAATTACGCTTGTTGTAAGTGATTTTCTTGAAATGATAAGGTTTCTCGGTGTCGTGCAAGACCGTCTTAGGCGCACTGCCGAAGAAATCGGAAATGGCGAGGTCGATAGGAGCCGTGCCTTTCTTGCGGGCAAAACGCAGACGCTCGTCGCCAGTCACTTTGCCGACTTCGTAATAAGGAGCGCGTTCACGTTCAGCGGTTTCCTTGATGACCTTCAGGGCTTTCTTGTTGACCAACAGACCCATGCGTTCCTGCGATTCGTTACCGATGATTTCCTTATCGGACAAAGTCGGGTCGCCCACAGGCAGATTATCGACATAGACCACACCGCCGGCATCTTCAATCAGTTCGGAGAGGCAGTTCAAGTGACCGCCTGCGCCGTGATCATGGATGGAACGGATTGGATTTTCATCGCTTTCGGCCATGGCACGAATCACGTTGGCCACGCGCTTTTGCATTTCAGGATTGGCGCGCTGCACGGCATTCAGTTCGATGGCATTGCTGTATTGTCCCGTATCGACACTCGAAACGGCGCCACCGCCCATACCGATGCGGTAGTTATCGCCACCCAAGACCACGATGACATCGCCTTCTTCAGGTTCCAGTTTCTTGGCATCTTCCTTTCTGGCAAAGCCAATGCCACCGGCCAGCATGATGACCTTATCGTAGCCCAGACTTTGTTCCTCCTGATGTTCGAAAGTCAAAAGGCTGCCGTTGATGAGCGGCTGACCGAACTTATTGCCGAAATCGGATGCGCCGTTGGAAGCCTTGATAAGAATCTCTTCTGGAGTCTGATAGAGCCAAGGACGCGCTTCGCAATCCTTTTCCCACTCGCGGCCTTCCTCGGTGCGCGGATAGGATGTCATATAAACCGCAGTGCCAGCCAAAGGCAAACTGCCCTGACCGCCGGCCAAACGGTCGCGGATTTCGCCGCCGCTGCCCGTTGCCGCACCATTGAAAGGCTCGACTGTGGTCGGGAAATTATGTGTTTCGGCTTTCAGCGAAATGATGGTGTCGATATCCTTAATCTGGAAATAATCAGCCTTGTTTTGGGTCTTTGGCGCAAACTGCTCGACTTTCGGGCCGAGGACAAAAGCCACATTATCCTTGTAAGCCGAGACCAATCTATTTGGATTTTCCTTCGAAGTCCGCTTGATGAGAGCAAACAAGGTGTTCGGCATTTTCTTTCCGTTGATGATGAAAGTGCCGTTGAAAATCTTGTGGCGGCAGTGCTCCGAGTTGACCTGAGCGAAGCCATACACCTCACTGTCAGTGAGTTTACGGCCAATCTTTTCCTCGATGCTCTTCAGATATGCCATTTCCTCCGGACTGAGAGCAAGACCTTCCTGCTGGTTGTACGACTCGATGTCGTCGATATATTTCAAAGGTTCGGGCTGGCGGTCGATGAGGAAGACATTTTGGTCCAAGTCCTTGTAACGTGCCTGCAGCATTGGGTCGTAAGGAGCATCCTGATTTTCGACCTTGTGGAATTCCTCGATGCGGATGATGCCCGCGAGGCCCATGTTCTGAGTGATTTCCACGGCATTGGTGCTCCAAGGCGTAATCATCTCGCGGCGCGGGCCTACGAAATAGCCTTTCAGCGATTTTGCAGTGACCTGTTTTGCATTGCCAAACAGCCAGGAAAGTTTCTTGATGTCTTCAGGTGATTGCTCAATGCGCGTGTCAACTGCTATAACACGCTGATTGTCAGATTGAAAAAAACATATCATAATAGCGGATATTTTGTTGCAACAATATGCCGCAAAGATAGGTTTTTTTAGAAAGAAAACGAAGGAATTTGGCGGTTTAATTTTTGAAAAGACTTTCAACAGCCATATTCATCACAAAAACATTGAGAAATAAACCGGAACATACAAAATCCGACCCTTGGTTTTGAACTCTCGTTCCTGATACAAGACAAAGCCTTGGTTCACCGTGTATTCCTCATTACTGACAAAATGCGACAAGGCACTGTGAACCGAGTAATCCTTTCCAGACTTGACCTCTATCGGCAGCACCGAAAGCGACTGGAAATCGTCAATCATGAAATCGACTTCGCCGTTTTGCTTGTTGTCGTAATAATAAAGCGCATGGCCGTGCGCCTTTAATTCCTGCGCCACAACCGACTCGTAAACCGTGCCCAAATTTATGCTGCGCACATCGTCCAAAATAGGCTTGAGGTTGTCGCCATAAAGAAGCCCTGTCAGCAAACCGACATCATTCAGGTAGAGTTTCAAAAGATTTTTC
>JAZQPN010000466.1:0-3893 GCA_045628585.1 Bacteroidales bacterium
GGATACATGGATGATCCGTGCATACGTCAGCGATGGCGCCAAGAGCATGAGCCTTGACTGCACCAGCGATAATTCATACAACTCTGTTAAGCCTATCGAACCAAGCTACACCTTGAGCAACGCATCGTTGAGCGACCTCACTCTTGACCCGGCTCAGACCGAACCAGTCGTTACCGGCAAAGCCATGAGCAACGACCGCAGCTTCCAGTACTTCCGTGTTTATCGCACCGACTGCTACAACGATGGTCCTTACACTCCTGAAAACACTGTAGTCTGCTGCTGCGAACTGCACGACACAATTTATATTGACGTTGAATGGCCGGAACTTCCTGCCGGTGTCTACAAGTGGGGCGTTGGCTGCGTCTATGGCGGCAACCGTGGCGAAACCTACGAATCACCTATCACATGGGCTAATGTTCAGGCTCCTGCTTCACAGAATGATAATGTAATCAGAAAGTACAAGCCTGTTCCTGGCACAACAGTCGAAACTGGCACTGAAGCTAGCGACAGAAACCGCGATGAATACCTCCAGTATGCTGATGGCCTTTACGGAGGCGGCATTGGTGCAGGCGGTGAAGTTTGGTGGGGCATTAGATTCCCAGCCGATCAGCTTGCAGCTTACGATGGTCAGTCTTTGACAAAGGTCGGTATGTTCACAGGCCTTGACGGTGACTATGGCTATATGTACAGTGGCAACTACACCGCTGAAGTCTCTGTCGGCGGCACGACTGCTCCTGGTACAATGGTTTCATCAACAACCGCTTATCTCGTTGGCAACCGCACCTGGCAAGACATTACTTTGACAACACCTGTCACCATCGATGCAACCCAGGATTTGTGGCTCTGCTTCCACACCCTCGATATTGATTATCCAATGTCATACACCAGTTACGTTGGTGAACCGAACAGCGACTTCCTGTCAATGGATGGCACTACGTTTGAACATATAGTTAATGATTACGGTATGGGCGGTTCATGGTTGATCCGTGGCCTTGTTGAACCGGCTCAGCCAGCTCCTGGTCCAAGCTTGCAGGAACCACGCGAATCAGAAATCGTTTGGTCTAACTGCCTCGATAAGGGCATGTACATCAATGGTGGTGTCGACATCACTGTCCTGCTGAACAGCGCCGACAGCCCGGAAGGTGTTGAAGTCAGCTTCACCAACCTGAACGAAGGCGAACAGGAACTCTATCCAATTGAAACCGTTGTCCTCGACGGCACTGGCTACTATGCATGGGATACCTTCCGCCGCGGCGATTATGTCGTGAGCGTGACCAACGGCAATGCTTACGAACCAATCACTGACACAGTCAGCATTTGGGACGCTACCTCATTGCGTTACGTGATGATTGAAATCATCTACGGTGTGAGCGACCTCTACGTTTCACACACCGGTTGGGCAATGTGGGAAGGTGAAGAACCTGGTCCCGTTCCACCACACGGCGGCTCATCATTCGAATACAATTTCGATGGCACCAGCCTCGAAGACTGGACTTTGATTGATGCCAACAATGATGGTTTGAACTGGATGCATTCACATGACTATCCACATGAAATTATTGATAACAATGGCCATAATGATTCATACGGTTTCCTCCTCTCCGAATCATACGACAACAACGCTTTAATGGCTGTTACACCTGACAACTATGTTGTTTCTCCACAAGTCAACTTCGCCAATGGTTCAACCTTCACATTCTGGGCAACTTGTGAAGAATATTGGGGACCTGAACATATGGGTGTGGCCATTTCTACAAGTGGAAATACCAACGCTGCTGACTTCACTACCATCGCAGAATGGACACTGGGTGCAAAAGGTAATGGACAGGCAGCCGATAGCGAATATAGGACTGTAAAGACTACTGGTAGAGAATTGGGTGGCGTTTGGTATGAATACTCCGTTGACCTGAGCGCTTACGCTGGCCAGACTGGTTACATCGCCATCCGTCACTTCAATTGTTCTAACAGTTTGTTCCTTTGCGTTGACGATTGCGTTCTCACCGCTGGTGCTAAGAACGAAGGTGAACGTCACCTCGAATGTTACAAAGTGCTTTGCACTTCAATCGACGGTGAACCTATCTTCTCAGGCAATACCGTTCACCCATTCATCCAGCTTGACACCGATGAACTCGTCGAAGGTGAAAACTACCTCTGCAAGGTTGCAGCCATCTACAGCACTGGCACGAGCGTCTGGAGCGAAGTGGTTTGGCAGTACAAGTCATGCGAAAACTACGAAGAAGCTCAGGATGTTGCAGTAGAAGGTCAGACCATCACTTGGAACTATCCTTCAGGTCCTGTTCCTCCAACACCAGACGATGGTGACACATTCACCGAAGACTTCGAAAGCGGTCTTGGCATCTTCTCACAGATTGATGCTGACGGCGATGGCTACACGTGGCAGAATTGCGCTGGAACGCTTGGCGCTGGCTACGGCCACAACGGCAGCCAGTACTGCGTGTTCTCACAGAGCTACGACAACAACTACGGCGTTCTCTATCCGGACAACTACCTTGTTTCACCACAAGTTACTTTGGTCAACGGTTCAACCTTCAGCTTCTGGGCTTGCGCACAGGATGAAAGCTATGCATCCGAACACTTCGGCGTGTTTGTGTCAGACAACGGCACAAGCGACTGGACAATGGTTCAGGAATGGACGCTGACCGCTAAGGGCGAACGTCATGGTGGCGAACGTGGTCTCCGTCAGGGTGCTTGGCACCAGTACAGCGTTGACTTGAGTGCATTCGCAGGCCAGAAGTACATTGCTGTACGTCACTTCAACTGCAGCGACTGGTACTTCATCGACCTCGATGATGCTGAGCTGACAATTGCTGCTAAGAGCAGCAGAGCTGCATGGGATCTGATTGGCTCATTCAGCACTCCAGAAGGTGGTCAGTATGGTGTAGCTACCGACGGCCAGAACATCTATACATGCAACTGGGGTTATTCTGGTGCATCATATAACTTCTTCAAGTATGACATGCAGGGCAATCTCATCGAAGGCTTCAACATCGCTGGCTGCGGTACGATCCGTGACCTCGATTACGATGGACAGTATTTCTATGGTGGCGCCAATAGCTCGACACTTTACTGCCTCGACCTTGCTAACCAAGCAGTGGTCAGCACCATCAACACGGCTTGCAGCGATGGTATCCGCCACTGCTCATACGACCCACAGAACGATGGTTTCTGGGTTGGTAATTGGGGCTCGCTGATGCTTATCGACCGCAACGGCCAGATTTTGGTTAATGCTCCGGCTCCAACAAGCTGCGGCGGTACTGGTTTCTTCGAGGATGAAAACGGCGTTGGTCACGTCTATCTGTGGTGCGAACCTACAGCTGTCTACGACTACAACACTGCTACCAACACCATCGACGGTCAAATCGCCGACCTGACCAATATTCCTGGTTATGATGGCGTTTCGACTGCTGGCGGTGCTTTTGCAGGTCAGTATGGCGACAAGATTGCTTTCTTCTGCGACATCCAAGGCGACCCGAACCTCATCGGTATTTATGAACTTGCTAATGCTGGTTCACCTGTTCCACCTCCAGTCCCAGGCGGTGTTATTGGCGCTATGATCTTCCGTGATGGCGAATGGATTGCTGAAGTTGCTTACCCAACAAACGAATACACCGATGAAGAAGGTTCCGGCAACTACTGCGTCCGCATCATCTACGACGGCACTGCAGTCCTTCCTGACCAGAACGAATACTACAGCATGAGCTGCCCAGTCTGCGCTGGCGAACCTACACCAGGCACCTGCGAAGCAGGCGAACCAATCCATGGCGAATATGTCTGGAACAACGCCAACGACTTCGGCGCTCTCATTTCATGGGGCGAACAGGTCGAACCAATCGGTGAATGGCTGTACTATGATGATGATGTATTGACTTCAG
>JAZQPN010000467.1:0-4464 GCA_045628585.1 Bacteroidales bacterium
TACCGCTACCGAACAGATGAGCGCTGGCATTCCGGCTTGCGTCGATGCCGCCATCATCGCCAAGATGGCCGAACGTGGCCAAATCAAGGGCTGCATGGTTGAAGGTCCTATCTCTCTCGACCTCGCTCTCGATGCCGAGACTGCTGCCATCAAAGGCATGAAGAACCCTGTCGCCGGCGATGCCGACTGCCTGGTGTTCCCGAACCTCGAAAGTTCCAACGTGTTCTACAAGTGCTGCACCAAGTTCGACAAGAGCGAAGTGGGTGCCATCCTGATGGGTGCCAAGGTGCCTTGCGTGCTCTCTTCACGTGGCGACACCACCAAGACCAAGCTCTATTCCATCGCCCTGGCTGCCATGCTGGCAAAATAATAGGGAAAACGAGGCTGCGAGACTACGAGGTCGTGAGACCCGCTGTCTCGCAACCTCGAGACCTCGAAAATCCAAATAAACAAATCAACAACATACAAATCAACACAAATGGCATACAAGATATTAACGATAAATCCAGGTTCAACTTCAACGAAGGTTGCCCTGTTTGAAGACGAGAATCAGGTCTTCAAGAAGAACATCAAGCACTCAACGGAAGAATTGGCTCCTTACGAGAAAATCGCTGACCAGTATCCTTTCCGCAAAGAAGTCATCATGCGCGAATTAAAGGAAGCCGGCGTCGACATTAGCGATGTGAACATCATCGTTGGCCGCGGCGGTTTGCTCCACGCACTGGTATCAGGCGTTTACGAAGTGAATGAAGCCATGATCAAGGACCTTTTCAACAGCCCAGTCGGCGAACATGCCTGCAACCTCGGCGGCCTGATTGCCAACGACATTGCAAAGGAAATCGGCGTGAAGGCTTACATCGCCGACCCAGTCGTCGTCGACGAAATGGAAGACGTGGCCCGTTTCTCAGGCCATCCGGCATTCCCGCGCCTTTCCGTTTTCCATGCCTTGAATCACAAAATCATTGCCCGTCAGCTGGCTAAGGATTTGGGTAAGAAATACGAAGAAATCAGCGCCATTGGCGTTCACCTTGGCGGTGGCATTTCGGTCTGCGCTCACAAGAATGGCCGCGTGGTCGATGTCAACAACGCTCTGAATGGCGAAGGTCCTTTCACTCCTGAACGCTCAGGCACCTTGCCGGCAGGTCTCCTCGTCGATGCTTGCTTCAGCGGCAAATACACCAAGAAGGAAATCGGCCTGATGCTGAAAGGCAAGGGCGGTTTCGTGGCTTACCTCGGCACCAACGATGCTCTGGAAGTTGAAAACGCAGTGAAGGCTGGCAACAAGGAATGGGAACTCGTTTACCGCGCCATGGCTTATCAGGTGGCCAAGGAAGTCGGCGGTCTGGCTGCTTCGGCACTCAGCATGAATGTCGATGCCATCTATGTCACAGGCGGCATGGCCTACGACAAGACTTTCTGCGGCATTCTGAAAGACCACTTCGGAAAGATTGCTCCGGTTCACATCTATCCTGGCGAAGACGAAATGAAGGCCCTCGCCCTCAACGGACTGATGGTTCTCACTGGCGAAGCCGAAGCTAAGGTTTACGAATAAAATAATTAAATAAAATAAAGGCGACTATTTTGAGTCGCCTTTATTTTTTTGTAAAATTGGTTTAAGGACGTATTTTATTCCTCATATTATTGTTATTATGAAAGCTTTGAAAAGAATAATTATTGTCATTGTTTGTCTTGTTTTCATTATGATAATAACATGTCCAGATTCCACGGAACATGAAATTACTATAAAGAGAGAATTGCCTAGTATTCTATATTCGAGAAATAATAATAGTAATTCTTTTTTTGAGAAAATTGGTAATACGATAGGTAGTTTTTTTGGTGAAAAAGTCGCTAATGTTGTAGCAGAAAAACAATTAGTTGTTGAAAACTATTATATAGTTAGTATTGGTAAAATTTATTATTTAGGTAAAGTAGAACCAGTAAGTATAGGTATGTTTAATCATGTTTTTCTCCTTGTTGGCGATGGAAGAGTAGCACAATTATATAGAGAGATTAAATAATGTGTTAGGTAATAAAATTAATTCTTAATATTGCAATGCAGGAAATAAAAACACCATGAAGGACTGACTGGATTTTTGGTCAGTCCTTTTTTCATGTTCAGAGATTGTTTTGTAACAAAAACAGATTATGATGCAATGCAAAAACAGCAAACAGGGCTGATTCACGCTAACGGAATCAGCCCTGTTGTGATTTTGTCGGGAAGTTATGATTGGATAAACCCGTGTTTATTTCTTCTTAACCACTTTCTTTTTCGGTGCGTTGGCAGGGTCTTCCACAATCTTCAGGCAATCTTCGTAGGTAAGGGTTGCCGGGTCGGTGGTCTTCGGAATCTTGTAATTGCTCTTCTTGTAAGAGATATAAGGACCGAAACGGCCATTCAGCACGCGCATGTCAGGGTCGTTGTCGAAGGTGCGGATGATGCTCTGCAGGTCTTTCTGGCGTTTTTCGTTGATGAGTTCAATGGCGCGTTCCAAATCTACCATGTTCGGGTCGTCGGTCTTGGCGAGGCTGAAAAATGCGCTGTTGTGCTTGATGTAAGGACCGAAACGGCCAATGGACACGCTGACTTCCTTGCCCTCAAATTCGCCTAATGTGCGTGGGAACTCGAACAACTTGAGCACTTCTTCCAAAGTCACGCTTTCGATGCTCATATCCTTCTTTAAACCGGCAAAACGCGGCTTTTCTTCGGCATCGGTGTCGCCGATTTGAGCCACTGGACCAAAACGACCAACTTTCACATATACTTTCTTTCCGGAAGCAGGGTCGAGGCCAAGGAGTTTTTCGCCGCTGAACTTGCCCGAATTTTCGGTCGTGGAGACGATTTGCGTATGGAAACCTTGATAGAATTCCTTAATCATGGCATTCCATTCGCGCTGGCCTTCTTCGATTTTATCGAATTCCTTTTCCACGTTGGCGGTGAAATTATAGTCGATGATGCTTTCAAAATATTGCAACAGGAACTTGTTGACCAAAACGCCGATGTCGGTAGGCAGCAGACGGCCCTTTTCGGTGCCGTAGGTCTCTTTTCCGGTCTTCTCGCTGACCTTGTCGTTTTTCAGCGTGATGATCTTATAGGATTGCATTTCGCCTTTCACATCGCCTTTGGCAACGTATTCGCGCTTCTGAATGGTGGAAATGGTCGGTGCGTAGGTTGAAGGACGGCCAATGCCAAGGTCTTCCATTTTCTTGACCAGACTGGCTTCGGTGTAGCGCAAAGGATGGCGCGTGTAGCGTTGCTGGGCCTCCATCTTGTCGAGGTCGAGCGGCATGCCGATTTCGATTGGCGGCAAAATGGCGGCGCTGTCTTCGCTGCGGTCGTCATCGAAACTTTCCATATAGACTTTCAGGAAACCGTCGAACAGAATGACTTCACCTGTGGCGACAAACTGCTTGTCGGAACTTGAAACAGCGATGTTTACATTGGTTCTTTCCAACTGTGCATCAGCCATTTGCGAAGCGATGGTACGTTTCCAAATCAGTTCGTACAGACGGCGTTCATCGGCAGTGCCTTTAATGGTGTGCTGGTCCAGATAAGTCGGGCGGATTGCTTCGTGCGCTTCCTGGGCGCCTTTGGTCTTGGTCTGATATTGGCGCGTCTTCACGTATTCTTCACCGTAATTGGCGGCGATTTCCTTTTTGGCCATGCCGAGAGCGAGGTTCGAAAGGTTGACTGAGTCGGTACGCATGTAAGTGATTTTACCTGATTCGTAGAGCTGCTGAGCGATGCGCATAGTGTTGGCAACCGAAAAACCGAGTTTTCTGGCGGCTTCCTGTTGCAGGGTTGAAGTGGTGAAAGGCGGTGCGGGATATCTCGAAGCGGGCTTCTTTTCGATGTTATCGACCTGATAGGAAGCCTTGACACACGATTCCACGAACTTGCGGGCTTCGGCTTCAGTATCGAAACGGTTCGGAAGTTCGGCAGCGATGTTGAAATCCTGTCCGTCCTTCTTGAACGTGAATTGTGCGGTGACGCGATAGGCGCTGGTCTGCACGAAATTCTTGATTTCCTCTTCGCGTTCAACGATGAGGCGCACGGCCACCGACTGCACACGGCCAGCCGACAACGACGGCTTCACCTTTTTCCACAACAGTGGCGACAGTTCGTAACCGACCAAACGGTCGAGCACGCGACGGGCCTGCTGAGCGGCCACCAAATCCATGTCGATAGTGCGTGGATTTTCGATAGCGTTCAGAATGGCAGTCTTTGTAATTTCGTGAAAGACAATACGTTTTGTGTTTTTACCTTTCAAACCAAGGGTCTCGTAAAGGTGCCACGAAATGGATTCTCCTTCACGGTCCTCATCGGATGCGAGCCACACCGTTTCGGCGCTCTTGGCTAACTTCTTCAGTTCGGCGACCAAGGTTTTCTTGTCGTCGCTGATTTCGTATTCAGGTTCAAAATCCTTTTCTATATTGACGCTAAGCGTGTTCTTGTTTAAATCACGG
>JAZQPN010000468.1:0-10510 GCA_045628585.1 Bacteroidales bacterium
TGTGGCTGTCAGCGTACATTGTTCTCCTGCATTATAGCCTGAGGCTCCGCTTACCGTTCCGCTTCCTTCTGGTTCAACAGAGGCTGAAATGACAAAGGAACTGGCTGTGAAAACAGCTTTCAGTGTCCTGTTTCTATCAACGGTAAAGGTGTAAGGGTTTTCGTTTCCAACGATTCCACCGTTTTCAGACCATCCAACGAAAGTGTAGCCGTTGTTGGCTGTGGCCTGAACTGTGCAACTCTGGCCTTGTTGGTAAGTTCCGCCGCCGCTCACTGTGCCGCCGTTGGTCGGGTCGGCTGAAACGTTGATGGTGTAGTTTGGTGTTGTTTCGAAAATTGCCTTCAGATTTCGGTTGCCAGTCACGGTGAAGGTGTAGTCGGCAAATAGTGAGGCCTCCGTGTCATTTTCAGTCCATTTCTTGAAAGTGTAGCCGTTGTTGGCCGTGGCCTTGACTGTGCAACTCTGGCCTTGCTGGTAAGTTCCGCCGCCGCTCACGGTGCCGCCGTTGCTTGGGCTGGCTGAAACGCTGATGGTGTAGTCCTTCTTTTTGAAGTGTGCCTTCAGGGTGCGGTTGCCATTCACGGTGAAGCGGTAGGGATTCTGGGTTGAGACCTGTGTGCCGTTTTCCGTCCATTTCTCGAATTCGTAGCCTGTGTTTGGTGTGGCTGTCAGCGAACATTGTTGCCCTGCATCATAGCCTGAGGCTCCGCTTACCGTTCCGCTTCCTTCTGGTTCAACTGAGACGGAAATGACAAATGTACTGGATGTGAAATTGGCCGTTAGCGATCTGTTCCCTTCAATGGTGAAGGTGTAATTCTGATCTTGCGAGACTTGTTCCCCGTTTTCAGTCCAATTGACAAAAGTATAGCCGCTGTTGGCTGTGGCATGAACCGTACATGAACTTCCGTAATTGAAGGTTCCGCCGCCACTCACGTTGCCACCGTTGGTCGGGTTGGCCGAAACAGTGATGGTGTAGCTCTGTGATGTGGTGAAGCTCAATTTGTTGCCATAGCTTTTGCCGTGAACGTTGGCTGCGTATGCCCACACATGATAGGTGGTGCTTGGAGTCAAGCCTGTCAATTCGCAGGTATAGGAACCGATTCCGCTCAAGGTGTCGGGTTTGATGTATTCTGCATTAGATGCAATGGTATCTGTGCTCCAGCATACGCCGCGTTCCACGATTTCAAGGCCGCCATCGGAATTGATGATGCCGCCGCAAACGGCGCTCACATCGGTCACGTTGTTCGGGCCAGTCGTGATGATGGCTGCCGAGCCGTCCAAGGTTACGAATTCTATGGTTTGGCCGTAACTTGTTCCGATGCTGTTGGTGGCATACGCCCTGACGTAATAGGTGGTGTTTGGAGAAAGGTTTTCCATGGTGAAATCAAATTCACCCAGTCCGCTGCCATTGGTCGAATGGTAGTCTTGTTCATCGTCGATTGTCGGGTCAGACGTTGTTCCCCAGCAGAGGCCACGCGCCGTGACAGGCTCGTTTCCGTCGGCAATCACATTGCCGCCGCCATGGGCCGTCGTCGCTGTGATGGTGCCGACGTCATTGGTCGTGACGGTGGGCTTGGACAAGTTCACTGTGGTGAAGCTCCTTACGTCTGATCTGCACGAGTTTACGGGCGTGAAGAACTCAAACTGATAATAATAGGTCAATTCAGGCTGCAAATCGGCTGCCATGACTGTAAAAGTGGAATCAGTCAATGTCACCTCATATTCCTTCAGCGATTCGTGCATGCCGTTGTCCGATGCTATATAGAGCTTAATCTTCGACAAATCGGTGTAATAGGAATATGTGCAGTGAAACGTGACACTGTTGGTTGTAATGTCTAGCGTTTCTTCAACTTCAGGCTCGTCAACTATGATTTCAGGTTCTTTGGAACAAGTCACCAATATCGCCATGGCCACGATTGCCATGATGAAACAAAAAGACCATTTTCTTTTCATACCGCAAAAATCTTTTATTTACCTTTTTTTCTGATGCAGCCGCCAATGCCGATACGCAGTTCGGGGCTGATGAATTTATTTGTGAAAGCATCAACGGGAGTCACCAGGTCTATATTGACCGCAATGTTGTAGATGCAGGCCTGAACGCCAATGGAGGCTTCAACGTTTTGCCAGCTATAAGGCTTCAGCTGAATCCAGTTGGAAACGTCGCCCTTGGCTTCCCAAGCTAACGAGCGGATGCCATAGCCGGCTCCTGCCCGAAGGAATACGGGGCCGTATACTTTGTAAACCAAACCGGCAATCACCGAAAGGCGTGAAGATGCTCCGACGCCTGAATAGAGTGGGAGCACTCCGTCGATAAAGCCGTTTTCATCGGCAGTGTATGAGGTTTTCAGTGCTTTGAAATCGGTTCCGGAGACCATGCTCACATACCAGCCAAACTTCTTGACGCTGCCAAAGCTCAGGCCGAAAGATGGTTTGGAATTGGAAAGCGGGAATGCGACATTGCCTGTGGCGAAAAACACGCCGGAAGATATGTAATGCTCCGCGGTCTCCAATTGTGTTTCCAGCATCACCTTCATGGTGCCGCTGTCTTTCATGGTGTCGCTTTTTATTATAATTAATGTGTCGATGCTGCGCCAGCCATGGGTGGCAAGCAGTTCGTGTTTTCCATTGCCAAGATAGGTCTCTATTGGCGAGTTACCTTGCCTGTGGCCATCAACATATATCCTGTCTTTGCTGTTCCCGGTCTCAATCACTACGTTTCGTCCAAAAGAGATGGATACGGTATCCTGCTCTTTTACTGCTTCGAAATCGCAGTTCTTTTCACCGGCATAGCCGTTCCATTCCGCTTTAATAGTGTGTTTTCCTGCGTGAAGCAGCACTCTCTGTGGAGAAATTCCATTATCCTTGCCATCAACGTAAATCTTGGCATCAGGCTTGTTGTCCTTAGCGTCAGGCTTGTCTGTCTTAATATAAACCCAGCAACCCTTCTCCAGCTTGATGCTTGGGCATTTTGTCGTTTCATCCTCAGACACGGTAACCTTTTTTTCGTTTGAATCGAAATAGCCGTCTTTCTTCAGCACGATTTTATGTTCGCCGATGGTAACGTCTTCGATGGTGCATGGCGTGGTGCCTTTCCTGAGGCCGTCAAGGAAAGCAGAGGCTCCTTCAGGTTCCGAAGTGAGAGAAATCTTTCCGACAAAATCCGAATATGCGACATCTGCCTTTTTGTTATCCTTGGCATTGATGCTTATCTCCGTGATCTTTTTTTCCTTGATTTCAATTTCTTGCGTCAGTATCGTGTTTCCGCCCTTCTTTAGTTTTATCGTGTTTTTACCCAACGACATTTTGCCGCTTCTGAAAGGTGCTTTTCCTATGAGTGTTTCGTTAAGATAAACATCGCAGCTGTCGTTGGGAGCGTCGGCTTTTTTCACGGACAGATAGCCGTAGGCGGGTTCGAGGACCACGCGCAGCGTGTCGGTCTGGCCTGCTTTCAATGTGATTTTTTTTGACACCTCGCGGTACAACTCGGCCGTGACCGAACATTGGTATTCACCAGGAAGGGCATGAAACACTTGTCCTCCTTGCGCACCAACGTTAAGGCCGTTTACATTGAGATCGGCATCTTGCGGAGTGAAATCGAGATATAAGCTGCACGGACCTTTCCCGACATCGGTTGACATTGTGCCTTCTATCTGTATTTTGAAGACCTGCTTTGGCTTGCTTATCGAAATGCCATACGCTTCCTTGATGTCAATGTTGATGCTTCCTCCGAGCTTAGAGTTTCCTATTTTCAAGAATTTGAGCGGAGTCTTTACCCATAGCAGTATGCTGCCATCGTAGTCTTCCGCATCTATTTCGCATTTCGACCCTGCATCAGTGCTAAAGGTGAAATGTTTCCTGTTTTCCGCAGAGATGTTTTTGGTTGAAATGAGGATTGCCGCCATATTGTTGTGGCCTTTCCTTTTAAGGAACAGGCCGACATTTTCTGCGTCCCATTCAAAACTCTTGATTTCAAAGTCTTGGGCAAAGACTGATGCCTCCAAAAACAGCAACAGCCCAAAGAGGAAAATGCTTTTTTTCATTTGTCTACGATAGTGCTTCTTTAACGGGATTTATTCAAAAATGGAAATTGCTCAGAGTAATCCTCTTTTCTTTTGGTATCTTGTCTTCTTGCCAAGCTCTCACCCAGATGACTGGATTTTCTTCGCTCATGTCAACTGCCAGGAAAAGGTAACCAATGTCGTTATACGAACTTGAGTAATACTTTTGATGGACTTGGATGCTGAAGAAATCATCGATTGAAGGCGACATTTCAAATTCGGCTTCGTTGAAGTCGAGGTTGATGTATTCTCTTGATTTGAAATGTCTTCTTAAACGATTCATATAGTTGGCCTTTGAGATGGTGTCGTACCTGACGTCTTCAACGAAACGGATGCCATCGCCTTTTTCGCGTTTCATGAGCTTGTGTCCCGTGATGATCAAGGCATCGTCGGAAAACACTTGCTCCAAATAATCGATTCTGCGCAAGGCGTAGGCTGTCTGGTAGTCTTCCATGAAGCAAAGAAGTGCAAGGCGTGAACTGATTTTCCAATCCGTATTGTCGAGAATGGCGTGCTCGTCAACATCCAGCAACGTGAAGGCCAACGATTCAATGAGGTTGTCATTATTAAAGCGGAACGTCACGTTTTCGATAAACTGCTTGTTGTTGTTGCGGAAATTAAATTGCATCATGAGGCTTCTGCAAAGGACCAGATCGCCATAATCCAGGAACTTGTAATCCGGCTCGGAAACTATGGAAGCGTTTCCATAGTTTATAAGTTTGGTGAAGCAGTCCATTCCTTCGTCGGTGAAGTATGGTTTAACGTCATAGTATCTCTTAGTGCGTATTGAGGCTTCTATTTTCGACATTATCTCCGTCAGTATGACGCTTCTGCCGCGGTCGACAAGTTCTGCGCCAAGGCTGTCGATGGGTTTGCTTGCAATCAGCGAGTCCATCTTCAGTTCCGGAACATTGCCCTCCGTGTCCCTTTGGATGACGACCACGTAGTCCTTCTTGAAATCCTTCGATTGCTTCTGCTTTTTCCCTTTCAATTGGTCGTATTCGTTTTTCCCAATTTCGTTTTCCTTGTAATCGCAAATAAAACGCAAAAGGACCGAGTCGTTGTCATAACGCAATTCGACCAAGCTGAAACCGTCGTTTACGGACGGTCCTTGTTTCCAAGTGTCTCCATTGAAAAATTCGAAATCAAGGTTGCTGATTTCTTTGTACCCTTCTTCGTTCTTGTAATAGAATCCCAGGTCTTTTTTGTAGATGGTCATCATTCCGTCGTCTTCTTCCGATTCTTTGATGCATTGAACCCTGATGTTGCCTAATGTCTCGTCAAGTTTGTCCCTGAACTCCAGATTGGCAGGGAATCGCTTGTCGTCATATTCAATCTGTAATCCCTTTTCTTCTAGCGAAAGAAGGTATCCGCTGTAGAACTCTTTCAGGGCTTCGCCAATCTTGTAGTTATTCACGGATTTGACGCCATGCTCGTAATAGTAGTTGATGTTAAGCTGCAAATCCTCAATGCGTCTTGATTCTTCTTCCTTTTCCTCATCTTTCAGCTTTTCGAGTTCCCTTTCCATATCTTCTTTCTTGATGCAGCAAAATACTGTATATATATTGCGTTTCTTGTCGAATCCGACTACATAGTCATAATAGTATGGGAAACGTACGCTTGAAAACAAGTCTGATACTTCTGAAAAGAATTTTTCTGTCTCAATCCCTTTGTTCACGGTCCTGTTTATTTTCGTCGTATTCTCGATCGTTACGTTGATCTTGCTGGCAAGTTTTTTAATTGCGTCTTGACGGGCTAAATCGTATGTCGTACCACTCCCATAACTGAAAATAACGTCCTGTTTAGCTTGGATACTTTTTACTTTATCTTGATTATCTTTGATCCGTTTTGGGCTAATGACGGGATCTTGTGCAAAAATTGAATTACATGCGAACAACAGCAATGCGATTAAAACAAATTGTCTTCTGAACATATTTTTAAGTATTAAATGATTATTTGGGCAAAAATAGTGTTTTCTTTGTTACGTCCTTGAAAAAAATGTAACAATTGTTTTTTTTGCCACTTTTTTGGCTGTAGGCAATAGGTGTTGCAGCATTTAACCGATTGTCTTTGCAATCAGATTGGTGATTCCGATGAATTAGCTTTCGGTAAAAAACAGAAGGCAATAGTCAATTTGTCCTTTTTTAACCAAAACATTCAAAACCCACAAATATTGCGAAGCTGAACGCAGAGCCATACGCGCATGAGCTATGCTGAGGCAAGCAATGTTACCTCACTGCGTATCGGTGAAATGCTTTGCATTCGATGTAGTCAATCGGTGATTTCAGTGAAACGAAAACTTTTCTCTATCTGTCTCTGAAGTTATGGATTTGTTTCCCAAAAAACACTTGACCTAATAAGGCAAACAACATTATCTCAAAAAACGGCTTTTCAGCAAACTGTGCTTATTTTGTCTTCCTTTTTCTTGCCAGCGTTTCCAAAAACAGTACAAGACCTGCGCCTATCAATGCAAACACCACAGCCATAAGTAGTTCCGATGAAACAGGAGGCCAAGAAAACACATATTTCGACACATCGGGATTGGCTGCTTTCCAAGGATAAACGACAGGCAGGCTGCCCAGCATGAAGCCCGATAGCACCGATAAGGTCTCGTCGCGCCATTCCTTCATCAGCCAGGAAAGCAGATGCGAAAACACGACGATACTGACGACTGCGCCCAAGGTAAAAGGCAGCAGGGTTTTCAGGCCTGCGCCGAGTGTCGACCAATGTGTCAGGTTCGGAATTGCCTCAGTGACAATCAGTTCGTAATTTCCCATAAGCAACATTAGATGTGAGCCTGAAATGCCAGGAACCACCATGCCCGTCGTGCCGATGACGCCGCAAAGGAAAAGATAGCCAAACGAATCGTTGGAAACGGGATTGGAACGAATCGACAATAGAAAAGAGACGGCAGTGCCCAAAACCATGAGCAGCACCGTTTTCAGGTTTACATTTTCCAGAGTCTTCAGAATGTAAATCACTGAAGCCACAATCAATCCAATGAAAAATGACCATGTGTAGACTTCGTAAGACGAAAAGACGGATTTCAGGAAGACAGCCGTCAGCACCATGCCGGACAAAATGCCCAGCATCAAGACTGTGAGAAACTTCAAATCAGTGCGTCTGGCAAATTCCGCAAAACGATGCTCTCGAATCAGTTTGAAATTCTTGTGATTCAGCGATTTGATCGAATTGACAAAACGCTCAAAGACTCCCAAAATCAGCGAGATGGTGCCACTCGACACGGGGAGCACGTTCACCACACCCATGCTGATGCCTTTTGAAAATATAGAGATGATTTCAGAAATCTTCATGTATCGCAAAACTCAATCTGCAAATATAACACAAAAATTTGAGTTTTGTTGCAAACTATTCGATTTATTCATCAATAATTTCGCCAAAGCAGTCGAAATAATCGGCCTGCGTGATTTTCACCTGATAAAATTCCCCGATTTCCAATTCGTTGTCAGCGGAAATCAAAATCTCGTCATCCACCTCTGGCGAATCGTATTGTGAACGGGCAATGTAATAATCACCTTCCAAGCGGTCAATCAAGACCTTTTCAGTTTTGCCGACACGCATTCCGTTGATTTCAAGCGAAATATCCTGCTGGATGGCCATCAACCTGTCGACACGTTCCTGCTTCACCTCATCAGCGACATCGTCTTCCATTTCGTAAGCCGGCGTGCCTTCCTCGGGAGAATAGGCAAAAACGCCAGCGCGTTCAAAACGCATGTCGCGGACAAACTGGCAGAGTTCCTCGAAATCCGCTTCCGTCTCGCCCGGGAAACCAACGATGAATGTCGTGCGGAAAGCAATGTCAGGCACATGCTTGCGCACATTTTCGACAAAACCGATGGTCTGCTCACGGTCAACACCGCGACGCATACGCTTCAAAATTGGTGTGCTGATGTGTTGTAAAGGCAAGTCGATGTAATGGCAAAGTTTCGGATTTTCGCGCATCAAATCGAGCAATTCATTCGGAAAACCGAGCGGATAGCCGTAATGCAGGCGAATCCATTCAAAACCGTCAATCTTGCACAACTCCTTGACCAATTCAACGATATGCGATTTGCCATCCAAGTCAATGCCGTAATAAGTCAAGTCTTGCGCAATGAGAATCAATTCCTTGACACCTTTCTTGGCCAGCATTTGCGCTTCTTCAAGAAGTTTGTCCATCGGCACGGAGACATGACTGCCACGAATCAGCGGAATGGCACAGAAAGCACAACGGCGGTTGCAGCCTTCCGAAATCTTCAGATAAGCATAATGGCTTGGCGTGGACAAAACACGCTGCGTGACGAAGCCGCAAGGCATATCTTCCTTCAGAATGTCAGCGGCCACCTTATCAACGCTTTCAACGCCATACCAGGCATCCACCTCGTGGATTTCCTCCTGCAACTCCTTACGGAAACGCTGCGAGAGGCAGCCCATCACATACAGTTTGCTGATTTTATTCTGCTTACGCAATTCCGCATATTCCAAAATCGTGTCGATGGATTCCTCTTGGGCATCGCCGATGAAGCCACAGGTATTAATCATCACCACATCCGATTTGCGGTCGGAATCGTGACGGATAAGGAATTGTTTTTCGAGCAAGGCTGCAAGATGTTCAGAATCCACCTTATTCTTTGAGCAGCCAAGCGTTACGATATTTAAAATTGGTTTTCTCAAGATGTCAGATTATAGAAGAAAACAATGATTGAACACAAGATAAAACTTAATTGAACACGGATTTAACGGATAGAACGGATTTATGTTTTGCCAGCAAAACATTTCCGTGGAAATCCGTGCAATCTGTGTTCAACTCAAAATTGGTGTTTTTAAGGTAAAATCTCACTCAAACAAGCTGTCGACAAAAGCCTTTCTGTCAAAGATTTGGAGATGATCGATGCCTTCGCCAACGCCAATGTATTTTACCGGGATCTTGAACTGGTCGGAAATGCCGATGACAACGCCCCCCTTTGCTGTACCGTCAAGTTTCGTCAAAGCCAACGCATTGACTTCGGTAGCAGCCGTGAATTGCTTGGCCTGCTCGATGGCATTTTGGCCTGTAGAAGCGTCCAAAACCAGCAATACTTCGTGCGGTGCATCGGGAACGACTTTCTGCATGACGGTCTTAATCTTAGTCAGTTCGCGCATCAAGTTGACCTTGTTGTGCAAACGGCCAGCCGTGTCAATAATGACGACGTCAGCATCCTGAGCCACAGCCGACTTGATGGTATCGAAAGCCACCGATGCTGGGTCGGCTCCCATGCCCTGCTGGACAATCGGCACGCCAACTCTGTCGGCCCAAATCTGCAACTGCTCAACAGCGGCAGCACGGAAAGTATCGGAAGCGCCAAGAACGACTTTCTTACCTGCATTCTTGAAATTATGAGCCAGTTTGCCAATGGTCGTGGTCTTGCCCACGCCATTCACGCCGACCACCATGATGACGTATGGCTTCTTATCGTCAGGAATGTCGAATGTGGTTCCGTCGCCCGATTCATTCTCCTGCAACAAGGCGGCAATTTCCTGTTTCAGGATGGAATTCAATTCATTAGTACCGACATACTTGTCGCGAGCCACACGCGCCTGGATACGGTCGATGATTTTCAGGGTCGTTTCGACACCGACATCAGAGGTGATGAGAATCTCCTCAAGATTGTCGAGCACCTCATCATCGACAGTCGACTTGCCCATGATGGCTTTTGTGATTTTGGAGAAAACGGAAGTCTTGGTCTTTTCCAAACCTTTGTCAAGGTCTTCCTTGGTCTCCTTTTCCTTTTTCTTCGTTAAGAATGAGAACAGGCCCATAATGCTTTGTTTTGGAAGGGAACCAGTTTTCAGCACGTCTTTTCGACGAGCTCAAGGAACTTGATTTTTTCCTTCGGTTATAAAAACGAAAAAATAGCTCTTCCATAAGTTGTTATGGAAAAGCTATTAAAATTCACCTAATTAAGCAGTTTATCTCTTGGCGAGGAATTCCTGAACCTTGTCAGCAGGAACTACTGTTTCTTCGAAATAGTAAGCACCAGTCTTTTCTGAGCGCTTCATTCTGATAATCTTGCTAAAGGTTTTATCCAAGCTACGAAGTGTAGCAACAGCTTTCTTTGCCATAACTCTAAATTATTTAATCTCCTTGTGGAGAGTCATTTTCTTAAGGATTGGGTTATACTTCATCAACTCCAAACGGTCAGGAGTGTTCTTCTTGTTCTTCATGGTATAATATCTGGATGTGCCAGGCATACCACTTGCCTTATGTTCGGTGCATTCAAGGATGACCTTTACACGTGCGTCTTTCTGTTTCTTTGACATTGCTTATCTTCCTTTCAAATTTGGACTGCAAAAATAGATAATTTTTCCATTCCTGCAACCGCTTTTGCAATATTTTTTATAACTGACTTATTTTCCGTTGATTACATTCTCAACAATGGCCAAAATTTCCTTTTCCTGCTGCAAAGCGGCGG
>JAZQPN010000469.1:0-1620 GCA_045628585.1 Bacteroidales bacterium
TAATGTTCAATGGCAAAAATAAAGCAAAACACAATATGGTACGCGAAAATCACACACACATTTCACACACATTTTTCCGTGTTTTGCTCGCAAAAACAGCTTCTTAGCCTCACAAGCGACACATTTTTCCTAAAAACCGCATGATTTGACGGAATAAGGAATACGAATGGAAAACTTTGCGAAAAATCTCAGGACAATCGGTTTTTCGCAGCCATTAGTCCTTTTTCAACATGTTCTTTAAGTAGTCCGAAAGGTTCTCTTCCGTGCCAAGGATTTTCTTGATTTTCGAAATACGATTGGTAAACGAGTTGTACTTCACGCCTTGTAACACGGCCATTTCGGCATGGCTCAAACCCATCAAGGCAAGACAGCAAGCGTTGAGGTCGGCAGGATTAAGTTCGGGGTACTGCTTGGCCAAATGAGTTGCAAAGTCACCAAACGCGGCATCAGTAGCATCTTTCAAAGCCACAAAATCAGCTTGCCCCAATGCCAAATCGGGGAAATCATCTACATTCTTTGAGGATATTTTTCCACCATAAGCAGCCAATCGCTCGCGGATGCGCACAAAAGCATCCGACTGCTCAAACTGTGCCCAACTTTGCGCAAAAGAAACATTATCCTTTTTGCCCCTTTTGAAAGCCGTCACAATAATGACTGCCAAGCCCAATATTCCAATGACCATCAATCGCCAAAACCACACATTCCCATTTTGTGGCGCCATTTTGGTTCTCAGATAAGCATTCAACATTGCCATAGCCTCCCCGTTTTGATTCGATCTTATCGTCTGCTGCGCTTGTCCTTCTTTCACTATAGCGTAATATGGCATAGCCTTCAGCGTGTCGTTCATCTTCTCGTAGCAATCGGCGAGACCGAAAGCTGCCTGAACCTTAAATATGCGGCTTTCAGTCCTGAAAGCCCTTTCCAAAACCGCTATAGCCGAAGCATAATCCTGCAAATTGTAGTAAACGAAAGCCATCTCGATGCAATTCCGGTAATGGAAAATATAGGTGCTGTCAACCAAGGTGTCACATTGCCGGAAATAAATGAGTGCCGAGTCACATTCATTGCTGCGGCGCAAACAATTGGCTAAGGAATTTTCCAACAGTGCAGTCTCGAATGGGAAACGCTGTGCATTAGCCATGCAGAGACCTTCGCGGCAATAAAGAAATGCCGTGTCGCCTTCGCCCGCTTTGCCAAAGCGTTCATACAACAAGCCGAGGTTGGCATAACTGCGGAGCATCCATGCCGTATCGTTGGCAGTCGTGGCACAATCCAGACCGAACCGGGCCAATTGTTTGCTGGTATGTTCTCCTGAAAACAGGTGTGCAATACGCGATGCGGTTATAAAGGTCTTGCTGTAAAGTCGTCCAACGGAGGCATTGGATGCATCAAAATAAGTATCCAAGAGGTTCAAGGTCTTGACGATACAAGCTGCAGATTGCTCCATTCGGTTCTGGTCGTACAGCAAGCATCCCGAAAGATAATTGCAGCGAGCCTGCATCCACAGGTGACGCCGGGTGCTGTCTTCTTCGTAAAAAGCCATGACCGGCATAAGGACAGAGTCCTCAATGTGGTAACAATTATAGTCGCTTATGAGGACTTCCAAGGAATCGAGAAACA
>JAZQPN010000470.1:0-5225 GCA_045628585.1 Bacteroidales bacterium
GTGGCTTTGTTAGCCTCATTGGGCACCATATCGTTCAGCTGGCAAATCGCATTGCGTCTTTGGCCTTTGCTGCTCATCTTTTTAGGCATCGCCATCCTTCCGGTCAAGGATCTTTTTAAAGCCATTTTGCTGCTTGTCACCCTTGGCGCAGGCGTTCTTCTTTACCAGAATGAAGTCAAAAACCATCCCGAAAGGAACCGTTGGGGCAATTGGTTCAGCAGTTCAAACTGGGATTGGGACGACGATGATGATTACGACAACGACAGCGACGACGAATTTGACGAAGGTCCTTATTCACAGCAGTTTTCGGAACCATACGAAGCCTTCACGAAAGCCACATTGAACATCGACTTCGGTGCAGGCGAACTCGAAATCGGGAATCCATCGGCTGAACTGATCAAGGTGAATTCGGAAAGCAATTTCGCTAAATACGATTTCCGCGTGGAGAAACTCGACGAAGAAGCCAATGTGTTCCTCACGGGAAAAGGCAAGACGAAAAACATCAACGGCAGAACCGAAAACAAACTTTATGTTGCCCTGAGCGACTTCCCCACCTGGGATTTCACCATCAACACGGGAGCCGCCGACTGCGATTTCGACTTCATGCCCTACAAGGTTGAAAGCATCAACATTGAGAGTGGCGTGTGCGACATGGACATCCGCCTCGGCGATAAAGGCAGCCACACCACCATGAACATCGAATCGGGCGTTTCGGACATCGACATCGAGGTTCCTGCCAATGTAGGTTGCAAGATCACGCTTGATTCCGCCATCACAGGCAAGGATTTCGCTGGATTCCAGAAAATAGAAAAAGGTGTCTACCAAACCGACAATTTCGGTCAGACCGAGCAGCAGATTGTCATCAATCTGGAATGTGGCGTTTCGGACATTTCAGTAGAAAGATATTGATAATCGGGCATGTAGAGACGTTGCGTGCAACGTCTCTCACATTTTATCAAGGAAACAATTTTAGACGTTGCGCGCAACGTCGCTACAGCAAATAAAACATAACACACAAATTCCCGTCCAATGAAAAAACTATTCGCCTATTTCAAGCACCCAACCGAGTGCATCGCAAAAGAGGATTCGGCTTCGATTAAGAGCCTCATTCTGTTTTACATACTCATGGAAGGACTATTCATCATAGTGATGGTTCCGTTTGCTTTGGCAGGAATCGCGCCCGAGAACTCACTTAGCAATCTGAAAGAATCGGGACTTCCATTCTGGTTCATTGCATTTATTGCGCCCGCCTTGGAAGAGCTTGCTTTCCGATTACCTCTGAAAAGAAGCAGATTCATTTTCATGATTTCGTTTTCAGTAATTTGCTGGTACATTTCCAAATATCTGCCAATATTTGCCGGCCAAACTTATTCAGGTCAGCACCTATGTCTTAGGCTATCTGTTTCAATAGCAGCAGGTTTCATTTTAGGTTATCTCCTAACAAAACCTTTGCAAAAAGTTCGGTTTGGCGTGGTTTTCTATGTTTTCGCATTCCTTTTCGGGTTTTTGCACATCTCCAATTATGCGGGGCAAATCACTTCCTTTGCAGTAGCAATATATGTGCTAATCTATTTGCTGAACAAGGTAGCATTCGGAATGTTCGCAGGCTACATCAGAGTACGCTACACCATTTTCACTTCAATTGCCATACATATTCTGAATAATCTTCCAGGCATGATGATTCTATTCTTTGCACTTCCATAACTCTTAACGGCACGACTTCTTTCCGATAGATTTCACACAATTCGTCCAGTTTTATAGTCCAAGTTTCGTTTTTTTCTTTACAATGCATTTCCTTAAAATGGCAGAATGTCTCTGCCTTTATCGGTATTAGCAATTTATTCATTATCAAGACTATAAAGAAATATTACGCAGAAACTTATCGAGATTATGGAAAAAGGTGTGTCCTCCAAACGGGAGGCACTCTTTTTATAAGAAAAACTTGGCGCTTCGCAAAAGATGAAAAAAAACTCCTTATTTTTGCAAAAATAAAGTTTTTGTCACAAATTTTAATTTGTAATCATGAGAAAACCATTACTTATCTTATTGCAAATCATGATGTTTGCAATGCCATTGTTTGCGGAACGTGTTGATGAGAAAACGGCGCAGAAAGTCGGCGAGACATTTCTGAAATCGAAAATGCCTGGCAAGACGGATTTGAAATTAACTCCAATTGCCTACGCCAACCGTGCAGATTTCAGTAATTTTTATGTTTTTGGCGGCGAAAACTGCTTTGTCATCGTCTCGGCCGACGATTGCGTGAAGCCGATTTTGGGCTATTCCGATGAAAACCCTTTTGGAACGGATGCCATGCCTGAGAATGTGTATGGCTGGCTGAAGGATTACGACAGTCAGATTCAGATTGCTGTTGACAGCAAACTGGCAGCCTCGGAAGAGATCCGTTCTGAATGGCAAAATTTGAAGGACGGAAAATCACCAGCAACGAAATCAACGGTGATTGTAGGGCCTTTGATTCAGACCGCATGGGGGCAAGGCTCACCGTACAATTCATTATGCCCTTCGGGGTCGGTTACCGGATGTGTGGCTACGGCAATGAGCCAGATTTTGAAGTATTGGGCGAAACCAGCCAAGGGTTCAGGTTGCCATTCTTATGTTCCATCAGACCATCCTGAATATGGTGCGCAATTTGCTGATTTTGTAAACACCGTTTATGATTGGGGTAATATGCTGAACAGTTATTCGGACGTCCAGTATTCAAATGAACAGAAAAATGCAGTGGCTACCTTAATGTATCATTGTGGGGTTGCAGTAGAAATGAATTATGGTCCTGGTGAGAGTGGTGCGTTTTCTGATGATGTTCCAAATGCCTTGTTCAATTTTTTTGGCTTTAGCGCAGATGCAAAGTATTTATACAAAGAAGATTATGATGATACTGAATGGAAGAATCTTATAAAGGCGGAATTGGATCAAAACCGTCCTGTCTTTTATGCAGGTACAGGAAACAGTGGTGGTCACGCTTTCGTTTGTGATGGTTACCGTGATGATGATTATTTTCACTTCAATTGGGGCTGGAATGGTTCCTACAATGGAGATTATTATAGCTTGTCTTATCTAATGCCTTCATCGAACTACACAAGCAACCAACGCGCTGTTTTGGGCATTCATCCTTCGGAATGTGAATTATTTCCGCCGGTGTCATTTGATGGCGAATTGGATGGGCAGGAATTGGAATTCACGTGGTCAGCCGTTGAAGGAGCTGTCTACTACCGGATTTTTCATGATGGTTATGGCTCTGTTTTCGTTGATGCCGACCAGACTTCCTATTCGGAATTGATGCCTTTAGGAGAACATCGTTATTATATGACTAGCGTCGATGAACATGGTGAAATGTCAGGTTCGACAAATGTGCTTACTTTCTCCTCGGCATATCCGGAAAAGCCTCGAAACCTGAATGTTTCCTTGAATCCAGACGGAACCGTCGGCATGATTTGGGAATTGGAAACCCCGTCTGACTATCTGTTTAACATTTATTGCAATAACGTTTTGGCCGCAACCTCGAATGTGACATCGTACAAATTGGACATTCCGGTTTGTGGTAATCTTGTGTTTTATGTATGCAGTACGAATGAATATGGAATGGAATCGGAACCATCCGATGAGGCTGCTCTTACAAGACCATATCGCCAGCCAGTCGTCACCAGTCTTGATGCTGTGGGCAATAGCGAGAGTGCCGCCTTGAGCTGGTCTGCACCACCGTTTGTATATCCGGAAACGCAATCCGCTACCTTGACTTATGGAACAAATGTTTCAATAGGAAGTTTCGGATGGAATGCCGGTGAACAAACCATGTATTGGATGCACCGTTATCCCGCAGACATTTTTAGCGCTTATAAAGGCAAGACAATATATAAGGTCTCGTTCAATGCTCGTGTTGCCGGTGAGTATCAGATTTTTATCTATAAGGGAACGTATGAACAGGAAGATTACCAAGAAGGATATTGTTCTGAAATGCCAATGCTGCCGGCGGTCATTGCCCAAACCGTGAAAGTCCCTGTCACAGGCTGGGTTGATGTGGCATTGAATGAACCTGTTGTTTTTGGTGAAGAAGATGTGTGGGTCGCAGTTTTCGATCCTGAAAAGAAGAAATATCCGGCTACGGCTGGTAATTTTACAGAGAACAATTATGGTTGCTATTATACCGTTGATCCGACAAGGTATATGGCTAACATGCCGGGAATATCATGGCTGATTAAAACTTACGTCACCGATGGCACTTACACCTACAATCTGTACCGTGATGATGTGAAAATCGCTAATGCCTTGACGGGAACCAGTTATGTTGACGATCAAGTGGCAAATGATGCGGCCAATATTTACACGGTGAAGACAAATTACTATGGTGGCGAAACGCAGCCTTCCAACAAGGTCGGTTTTGCCAAAGGGTCCGTTACCGTTCAGGATTTGACGCTTTCTGCAAGCGATAAAGTAAAGGTTACTCAAAACGCTTCCTTAACCGTGATCAACAATCTTGTTAGCCAGAATGCATGCAATCTCATCCTCGAAGACAGCGCCCAACTCATCCACTGCAATTCGGGCGTTCATGCCACGGTGAAGAAAAGCATTACGGGCTATGGTTCAGGAAAAGGCAACTGGTATCTCATCGCATCGCCAATCACGGAAACAATAGACGCAAATTCTCTGATGACAGGCGAATATGACTTGTACGCTTACAATGAACCGGATCACTATTGGTTGAATAGCAAGGATTTAAATTCTGGCTTTAATACGCTCACAAACGGAACCGGATATCTTTATGCAAATGAAAAAGGCCAGCAGATAGCTTTGTCAGGCGAATTGCTGCCGAGCAATGAATCAGTCACTGTCGACCTAAGCAATGTTTCTGACAAGCTTGCAGGCTTCAATCTGATAGGCAATCCGTTCCCGTGCAAGGCAATTGTTTCGGGTGACATCGCTGCCGATTTCTATGTGATGAACGAAGAACGTGATGAACTTGAAATTTCTCAGAATGACGTCGTCTATCCGTTTGAAGGCATCTTCGTTCAGGCAACGGAAGAGAATGCAGACGCTGTTTTCAGCAGATATGCCGATACAGAAAGAAGCGAGCGTATGCCTGCATTTTTTGACATCACAGTCAGCGATGGCCGCAGCGAAATCGACCGCGCCCGCGTGCGTTTTGGCGAGGGCCAAGGCCTTGGCAAATTCAGTTTGAACGAAAACTCGGCAAGGATTTACATTCCGATGGA
>JAZQPN010000471.1:0-2187 GCA_045628585.1 Bacteroidales bacterium
GTTTGGTGCAGCAATGATGACGACGTAAGTCACGACATTGCTCGTGGTGGTTGGCTGCATACGGATTTGGCTCACTGTGCCATTAAACATTTCATCAGGGTAAGCATCGACGGTGAAGGTCACGTTTTGGTCGATTTTCACTTGCCCGATGTCGGCTTCGTCAACGTTGGCCTCGACTTGCATCTTGGTCAAATCGTTGGCCAAAGTGAAGAGAGTTGGCGTGCTGAACGATGCTGCCACAGTTTGCCCGACTTCAACGGCACGGTCGAGGACAATGCCATCAATAGGCGAATAGATTTCGGCGTATGCCAAATCAACCAAAGCCTGGTCGTAGGCGGCCTGCGCGTTTTTCTTGCTCATTTGTGCCTGAGTATAAGAGTTTTGTGCTTCTTCGTAGGAGGCTAACGTGGCTGCATTCGATTCATAAAGTTGTTTGGTGCGCTCGTAGGCAAGTTTGGCGTATTTGAGCTGGCTTTCAGCCGATGTCAGGCTTGCTTTAGCGCGGCTAACGCTTTGATTTAAAGTCTGTTTATCCAACTCGGCCAGCAAATCGCCTTTTTTGACCACTGAGTTGAAATCAACCAGAATCCTTTCCACTTTACCCGAAACCTGCGTACCGACTTCAACGGTTTCCACTGGCTCGATGGTGCCGGTTGCTGTCACGGTGTTTTCAACCGTGTATTCATCCACAACGTGCGTGCGGATGACCAATTCCTTCTTTGATTCCCTGCCCGCCTTGATAATGAAAACCAATGCCAAGGCAAGAATGATGACTCCAAGGATTACAATCCATTTGATATTTTTCTTTTTCATAATATTTGAATTTCAATATTTAAAGATTTATTTCTTTTCCCATGTAAATATCCAAAATCTTCCGTTTCATAACCAACGAATATTTGTTCTGAATATAACCGTTCAAGGCGTTTAGATAGTTGTTTTGTTGCTGTAATAATTCCACAGTCGTGATTTTACCATACTGATATTGAAGATTATAGGCATCGAAACTCTTGCTGTAAGCGTTTTCCTTTTTCTCCGAGACCTTGTAGGAATTGTAGGCCGAAACCACATCCTGATACGATTGCACCACCGTTTGACGCACATTCAGGACACTTTGGTCATAATCGAGTTGTGCCTGCTGGAGCGCGATTTGGCTCTTTTTCACATTGGCTTTGGTGGCGCCACGGCTGTAAATCGGGATGCTCATCGATACGCCGACCGATTCGCTGGGCGTATTGTACCATTGCGTTTCATTGCGATTGAACGAAAGGATGCCCATGCCTACATTGGCGTTCGCATTGATGGATGGAAAATAGCTGCCGCGTGCCATATCGACGCTTTTCTGTGCGAGTTGGATATCGTAGTCACTCATTTTCAGGTCGGGCATGTAATCCATAGCCAGTTCGATGGCGTTTTCCTGCGACGGAAGCGATGTGTACAAATCCTCCAAATCATCGGTGTTGGGCGAAACGATTTGCAGTTCGTCCATTGGGTCCATTGAAAGCAAGACTTTCAGCGCCAATAAGTTGTTGTCGCGGTCGATGCGTGTGTCGACCACATTGTTTGAATCGCTGTAATATTGCGCCTCGAGCAAAAGCAAATCACTTTCCAAAATGGAGCCGACATTGTATTTCACCTGACCTTGGTTGAATTGTTCCTTGCTGGTTTTCAGCACTTCCGTCTGGTATTTCAGCAGTTCGTCGTTGCCCAAGACCGTAAGGAACGATTGCAGGATTTGCATGACCAGTTGGTCGTCGTATTTTTCCAATTGCGCGTTGGTGCGCTCCATGTTGATGCGGTTCTGCTCAATGGTGTTGCGGATGTTGCCGCCTTGGTAAATCACCACGGATGAACCTAAACCGACATTGCCCGATGCCGACCAGCCGTTTGCATTGTTCGAGAAATTCTCGCCGACGGAAGCGCTGAGGTTTGGCAGCCTTTGCCGTTTCGACTGCTCGTAGCTCACTTGTTGCGTTTCGCCGCTGAGTTCCATTGACTTACGCTCGTTGCTGTTGGCGAAGGCAAACCGGATGCAGTCTTCCAAAGTGAATTGATAGGATTTGGTTTCCTGGGCAAAGAGGCTGCCGCAGAGAAACACAAAAGCAAAAATCAGATGCCTTTTCATAGTAAATCAGTGATTGTTTGTCATGCAAAAATAAACAATCAGATTATACTTTGTTCATTATTATT
>JAZQPN010000472.1:0-3001 GCA_045628585.1 Bacteroidales bacterium
ACTTGTCACAATGCTTGAAAATGTTTCGAAACCTATTGCCGAACAGATCCAACATACACGTGAATTATTAGTACAAACGAATGTCGATGCATTAACGCAACTGCATACTGAACATATGGCCATTTTCGAGGCCATAAAATCACAAAATACTATCCTAGCAAAACAAGCAATGGTGAAACATTTAACACATGTAGAAAACTTGTTATTCGATTTCTTGTTAAAGCACGATAACCAATGATTCTCCCCTCTTTATTCTCGTTTATCCTTTTTTCTCGCAGTCATCTGATGACCAGTTGACTTAAATTTACACAAATTGTAAAGTGGAGTTACGGGGGGGATTTATGTGAAGGTTTCACTATTTGCGACGTGTTTAGTCGATATGTTCGATAGCAATATTGGCAAATGTTCGGTGGAATTACTTGAACGACTTGGATGCACAGTTGAATTTCCAAAAGGGCAAACATGTTGTGGGCAGCCGGCATATAATAGCGGCTACGTGAAGGCTTCAAAAGATACGATGAAGAATACGATTCGTGTTTTTGAAGATGCCGAATTCATTGTTTGCCCGTCTGGATCTTGTGCATATATGTTGAAAGAGTATGTTCACGTTTTCAAGGATGATTCCTACTGGCAAGAACGGGCAAAAAAAATTGCGGCCAAAACGTATGAACTCACACAATTTATCGTCGATGTACTCGGCGTTGAAGATGTGGGGGCAAAACTCAATGGCACGGCTACCTATCACCCATCTTGTCATATGACGAGGCTGCTTCAGGTACAAGAAGCTCCACTAATATTACTACGGAACATTGAGGGTCTTGAAGTAATTGAGCTCCCACTAAAGGAAAATTGCTGCGGCTTTGGTGGGACGTTTTCTGTAAAGATGGGCAAAATTTCTGAGCAAATGGTCGATGAAAAAGTCGCATCTGTTCAACAAACAAAGGCGCATTATTTAGTCGGAGCCGATGCTGGTTGTCTCATGAATATCGGTGGGCGCATGGAACGACAAAATATTGACGTGAAAACGATGCATATTGCCGAACTACTAAATTGTCAGTAAGAACTGGTCGTACAAAATTTCTTACTTACTACCAAAGGGGATGTTGGAAATGGCAATGAAAATTAGTAACGACAAGTTTAACGAGCGCTTATCGAACAATTTACAAAATGATTTTATGCGTGGGGCAGTTTCGTCTGCACAGCATCGCTTTCAAACAAGACGTAGTGCTGCCATTGAGCAACTCGACTGGGAACAGTGGCGCAATCATGGAGAAGAAATTCGACAGCATGTGCTAGAAAACCTCGATTACTATTTATATGAACTAAGTGAAAATGTCGCCGCGCGTGGTGGACATGTATTTTTTGCCGCGACTGCGGAAGAAGCCACAACTTATATTACGAACATCGCAAAGGAAAAAAAGGCGAAAAAAGTCGTAAAAGCAAAATCAATGGTCACCGAAGAGATCAATTTAAATGCACATCTCACAGAAATTGGCTGTGACGTCATAGAAACTGACCTTGGTGAATACATTTTGCAGCTTGATGATCACGATCCGCCATCGCATATCGTGACTCCCGCGCTCCATAAAAACAAGGAGCAAATTCGTGAAGTATTCGCTGATAAAATTGGCTATACCGCTTCCTCCGAGCCAGAAGAACTTGCCTTGCATGCAAGAAAAGTACTTCGTCAGGAATATTTAACGGCTGATATTGGCATCACAGGCTGTAATTTTGCCGTTGCTGAAACGGGTTCTATTTGTTTAGTAACAAATGAAGGCAATGCGGATTTAGTCACTTCCTTACCAAAGACACAAATTTCAGTCATGGGAATGGAACGCCTAGTCCCTACTTTTGAAGAGATGGAAGTATTGGTCAGCATGCTTACGCGCAGTGCGGTTGGTCAAAAATTAACAAGCTATATTACGGTGTTAACCGGTCCACGCGAGGAACTGGATGTCGATGGTCCGGAAGAATTCCACTTAGTAATCGTTGACAACGGGCGCTCGTCAATTTTGGGTGGAGAGTTTCAGTCAATTTTACAGTGTATTCGCTGCGCAGCTTGTGTCAATGCCTGTCCAGTCTATCGTCATGGCGGTGGTCACACATATGGCTCGATTTATTCCGGGCCAATCGGGGCTGTGTTGTCCCCTCTTCTTGGTGGCTATGATGATTACAAGGAATTGCCGTATGCTTCCACATTATGTGGGGCTTGCACGGATGTTTGCCCGGTAAAGATCCCGCTACATGAACTACTTCATAAACACCGTGAAATCATTGTCGAAAAAGAAGGTCGCGCACCAATTAGTGAAAGTATGCTCATGCAAGCATTTGGTATGGGCACCGCCTCCAATTCGCTGTATCAATTCGGTTCGAAAATGGCATCAAGGGTAATGAAGCCCTTTACAAATGACGAAAAAATTACGAATGGTCCAGGTCCACTGAAAAATTGGACGGAAATTCGCGACTTCCCTTCTCCGCAAAAAGAACGGTTCCGCGACTGGTTCGATAAACGCGAAAAAGGAGGCCGGTCATAATGATTCAAAACCGAGATACCTTTTTACGAACAATCGCAAAACAGCTTGGCCACTCTACACCACTACGTGCAAAGCCTGAGCGAAACTGGCGTTATTTGCCGCAACAAGAAGTATTAGCAGAAGCTTCTGTCGATGAACTTGTCGAAATTTTCGTCGCGCAGTGCGCTAATATTCATACGAAGGTGGAAATATGCGATGTAAGTAGTTTGCAGGCTACTTTGCAGGAAACGTTTACAGGTTATGGTGGGGGTTCGATTGTATATAGCGAAGATCCTCGCTTTGTAGAAATGGGCGTGGCAGATTTCATAGGGCAACAAACGAGCTTTAAATGGCAACCGGAAAGCGGTGAAAAAAATATCGAAATAGCTGAACAAGCAAATATCGGCATTGTGGTTAGTGATTTGACGCTTGCGGAATCCGGCACGATCCTTTTGCAATCCAGTGCTGCACGCGGCCGCACCATTTCA
>JAZQPN010000473.1:0-5917 GCA_045628585.1 Bacteroidales bacterium
CGCAGTTGAAGATGAACAGATTTTGGAATCGGACGATGACAATCCAAATTCCATAATCAGTTTTGCAAAAGCATCGAATGTTGATGCGTTGATTGCAAAAGGCACAATGGACAGGAGCAAATTGGAATGGCGAACCGCCAAATGGCAGTTGCTGCCGTCTTTAAGTCTAAATGGCGGATGGTCAACGAGTTATTATACTTATCCGAACCAGCCGGATTATGTTTCCGCACCGTTTTTCGACCAGTTGCGCAACAACAGCGGCGAATACTTGCAAGTCTCGTTGAACATACCGATTTTCGACCGTTTGTCGGCTCATTCCAATATTGCAAGGTGGAAAAATGAGTTTCGTCGCGCCGAAGCAGAATACAATCAGACGATGAAAAACATTGAAAATGAGGTATATCGTGCCATTCAGGATAAGAACGGTGCTTGGGCAGCCTTGCTTCAGGCCGACCAATTGGAAAAAGTTCAGGAAGAGGCTTTTATGTTGAATTCTAAGCGTTTGGAACAAGGCTTGATTTCGTCCATAGAATATCAAACAGCATCGGCGAAATATCTTGAAGCCAAAGCGAACCGCCTTTATGCCTTGTTGAAATATTATATGAAATGCAGCGTTGTAAAGTATTATAAGGGAGTGAGTTATGTGGAACAGTTTTGAAAGTGGAGCAGTTTTGAAAGTGGAAAGTTATGAAAGTGGAGAGTGGAAAGTTTATAAGTGAGGAGTTGGGAATTAGGAGTTAGGAGGATTAGCTCTCTGAGCTTGTCGAAGGGGTGGGTTCAGAGGTTTCATTGGTTTCAGAAGTTTCAAAGTGTTAAAGTAGAGACGCGATTCATCGCGTCTAAAAAAGCCAAATAGTCAAATTGTCAAATAGTCTAAAAGTCAAATAGTCAAAATAATGGATAGAGAAATTGAACCCAAAAAGGGATTGCAAGCTGTTTTCAGCAAAAAGGCTTTGCCGTGGTGGATTGGCGGAGTCGTGGCGGCTTTCGTGATTTATCTCATCGCGCGGCCCGATGTGAAGACCTTGCGCGTGAATGCCGATACGATTACGGTCAACACGGTGAAATTCGGCGAGTTTAACGATTACATCCGTGTCAGCGGACAGGTGCAGCCCATGACGACCATTCAGTTGAGTCCGCAGGAAGGCGGTCTTGTCGAGCAAATCGTGATGGAGGAAGGCAGTCATGTCAATCAAGGCGATGTTATCGTTGTGTTGAGCAATGAAAACCTTGATTTGCAGATTCTTAACTCCGAAGCGGAATTGGCTGAAAAGGAAAACATTTTGCGCAACACCTTGATTTCGATGGAACAGCAGAAACTCAGTCTTCAGCAGGAAAGGCTGCAGCTGAATGTCGATGTGCGTCGTGCCAAACGCGATTACGACAGCAAGAAAGCGCTTTACAACGAACAACTCATTGCAAAAGAGGATTTCCTGCAAGCCGAAGAGGATTATCAGTTGGCTTTGGACAAGCTGGAATTGGTGAAAAACCGTGCGCGTCAGGACAGCCTTTACCGCAGCGTGGAAATCGAGCAGATGAACGAAAGCCTTGCCAATATGCGCATCAACATGCAGATGATCCGCAAGCGCAAGGACAACCTGAGCATCAAGGCACCGATTGACGGCGAATTGGGTTTGTTGGATGTCGTTTTGGGACAATCGGTCGGTGCGGGAACGAAAATCGGACAAATCAACAACCTGGAAAGCTACAAGATTGAGGCACAAATAGATGAACATTACATCGACCGTGTGATGACAGGCCTTTCCGCCACTTTCGAGCGTCAAGGCGAGACCTTCGATGCCTTGTTGCGCAAGGTTTATCCTGAGGTGCGCGATGGCAAATTCAAGGCCGATTTCAAGTTCAATGGCGAGCAGCCCGAAAACATCCGTTCAGGTCAGACCTATTACCTTAATCTTCAGTTGGGTCAACCGACGGAAGGCATTATCATTCCGCGCGGTTCGTTTTACCAGAAGACCGGCGGCAAATGGATTTATGTGGTTTCGGACGATGGCACCAAGGCGACGAAACGCGAAATCCGCATTGGGCGGCAAAATCCGCAATATTACGAGGTGTTGGAAGGCCTCAGCGAAGGGGAGAAGGTCATTGTTTCGGGCTACGACAATTTCGGGGAGAATGATGTGCTGATGATGAAGTAAGGGATGATTAGACTTTTGGACAATTAGACATTTTGACAATTAGACTTCTGGACAAATTGATTATTAGCTCACTGAGCTTGTCGAAGTGAGATTTTGAAATGGAATATAAAACTTTGCTTCGACAGGATCAGCAAGCGGAAACAATTCAACAAATCGAAGATTCAACGTAGTTAAATAAACAACTAAACAATTCAACAACAATGAGATCAGTAATAAGAAACTTAATCAGTATCATAAGACGTTTCAAAGTGGCGTCAGTGCTTAACATTCTCGGCTTGTCCGTGGCTTTGGCGGCTTTCATAATCATTATGATGCAGGTGGTTTTCGACCGCACTTACGACACCTCTTACCCAAATTCAGATTGTATCTGTCTGGTTGAGAGTGAATTTGAAGGCTGTGTCTATGGCCTCAGTTCCGACAACGCTTTTCAGGTTCTGACCGCTTCGTCAAGTCATATAAAAGAGTCGGTTCTCTTGCAACCGAATTTTTTTGGAGGGAAAGATGTCTTTTCAATTGATGAAGGAAAAACTTTCGATTTCTCTGAGATTCATACCATTGCCACTAACGGATTGGCTTCGGTTTTTGGAATGGAAGCCGTTGAAGGCAATTTGTGTGTTAAAGAAAACAGTTTTTCGGCCATTATTCCCGAAACTATGGCAAAGCGTATGTTTGGAGAAGAAAGTTCCATTGGTAAAACTTTGGTGATGAAGGGCGATAGTGCTAATATAAATTATACAATTACAGGTGTTTACAAGGATATTCCAAGCAACTGTTCTTTGGAAAATGCCGTTTACACATTTGAAAAAAGTCCTTTTGTTGAAAATTGGGGTATGAATTTCTTGGGCTATGTTCTTTTTGATAATCCTGAGTCAATAAATGAAGTCGATTTCGTTTTCAATAACAGTCAGCAATGGAAGGACATTACAAATGAATTGGGAATGGATTCTTACCGAATGTACCTGAAACCTATCGGACAAATTCATTTTGACGAACCGATTCAGTTTGATTTTATGAAACGGGCTAACAAATCCATGGTCAATGTACTTTTTGCCGTGGCATTTGTCTTGCTCGTCATTGCTGGAATTAACTATCTGAATTACAGCGTTGCAATGACGCCTGTGCGCATCAAAAGCATTAATTTGCAAAAGGTTTATGGCAATTCAAATTCCGTTTTGAGGATTTCGCTTATCCTTGAGGCAGTGTTGGTTTGCATCTTTGCCTTCGCGTTAGCCTTGCTTTTGGTTTTCCTGTTTTTAAAGTCGCCTTTGGCTTCGCTGTTGGAGGCTGATATGTGTTTTTCAAATTATAAGATATTGATTTTCAGCACTGCGCTGTTGTCGGTTTTGTTAGGCGCTTTGGCTGGGCTGTATCCTGCTTTCTATATGACTTCGTTTGCACCAGCCTTTGTGCTTGAAGGAAATTTCGGTCTTTCAAAATCGGGGAAAATGCTCCGTAATGTTTTGCTTACCGTTCAGTTTGTCGCGTCTTTCGTACTGATTATCACGGCCGTATTTATGTTCAGGCAAAACAATTACATGATGAAAACCGACCTTGGATTCCAGCACGATGTCTTGATTACGGCGAAGACGAACAGCACAATCAATCAAAAGGAAGAAGCGTTTGTAAATCAATTGAAAGCGAATCATGCTATTGTGGATGTCGCCAATTCGCTTTTTTTGTTGTCAGGTACGGATAATTTTCCTACAAATGGAAATGTATATCATGGCAAACAGATAATTTTCAATTACTTGCCTATTGATATAAATTATTTGGAAGTGATGGGAATTGAGATTACGGAAGGTAGAAATTTTATGGAAAGTGACAAAGGCTCTTATTCGTTGATTTTCAATGAAAAAGCGAGGAAGCAATTTGATTTGCAATTGAATGATGATTTGAATGGCGGAAAGATTATCGGTTTTGTTTCGGATGTGAAATTTATGTCGCTTCGCAATTCCGTCGAACCAATGGCTTTTGGAGTGTACGGGCTGACAGGTATTGATTCCAAAGGACCGTATTACATCATTCGTGTGCGCGAAGGCAGCGATTTGTTTGCGGCAATGGATTTCGTGAAGCAGACCTTGAATGATTTCAATCCTGGTTATCAGTTCGATGTACGTTTTTATGACGATGTGATTAATGGCATGTATGAAAAGGAAATGCGTCTTAACAAGCAAATCACTTTGTTCAGCATTATCGCCATTCTGATTTCGATTGCGGGCGTGTTTGGTCTGGTGATTTTCGACAGTGCCTATCGAAGAAAGGAAATTGCTGTAAGAAAAGTGTTTGGCTCGACGACGAATCAGATTTTCACCTTATTCAATAAGACTTATATGGGCGTGGTTGTCATCAGTTTCGCCATCGCGGTACCTGTTGCGGTTCTCATATTGAAAAAATGGTTGGAGAATTTCGCTTATCATATCGGTCTGAGTTGGTGGGTTTTTGTTCTGGCGTTCGTCGGTGTCAGCCTTGTGACCATTGCCACCGTGACTTTTCAGAATTACCGCGCGGCAAACATGAATCCGGCGGAGGCGCTAAAGAAAGAGTAAACGGCGAAGCCATGAGGTCACGAGGTCACGGGATCGCGAGAGCACGAGAGCCGCAAACATCCCGCAACCTCGCGACCCCGAAGTCCCGCAGTCAAACAAACAATTCAACAAATAAACAAACAACAATTAAACATATCACATCATGCGTTCATTCATCAGATTTATTAGCCGAAACAAGCTCTACAGCGCCATCGAGGCGGTGGGCCTGAGCGTTTCTCTGGCTTTCGTCATCATCATTTTCTGCTTCGTAAGCGAACAGCTATCCGTGCGGCATGAATTTGAAAACTCGGAGCGCATCTATGCCGTTTGTGACGAAAAATTCATTGCTTCGGATTATGCGATGAAGCAATCGGTTGTTGAAGCCATTCCCGAAGTTGAACTTGCCACGCATTTCTATACGCTTGATGATGAGAAATTTACGATAAAAGCAGAGGAGAAAATATTGCAAGTCAGAATGTCAATTGCTTGTGACAGAGCGTTTTTCGAGTTGTTTCCACAGCATTTTGTGGAAGGGAATCCTGATGCCATTAATGGCAAAAATTCAGTGATACTTTCTGAGTCTTTAGCCAACAGTTTATTTGAAAACCGCCATGAAGCGATGGGAAAGTCCGTGAATTTTGCAGGTTATGATTTTACGGTGGCAGGAATCATCAGAAATGGATGGAAATCAATGCTTTATCCATACGAAGTGTTTGTGAATTGCGAGGAATTTGAATTTCTGAAAGATGAACGTGAGATAGGCGAAAATTTCAATGCCGGGTCATGGAATACATATTTCAGGTTACAGCAAAATGCTGATATTGAATCTGTAAAAAAGAAAATGGATGGTTTGTGCCGTAGTGTTTATCCCGATTTGTACCGCAAAGACGGCACGTCGGTGGCTGATGTCATTCGGCTCGACAAGGTTTTCTTTTCCGAGAAAAACATTTGGTTTAACGGAGGTTCTAAAACAATGCTTATCGTGTTGATAATCGCAGGTTTATCCTTGCTGGTTTCGGCTGTCTTCAATTACATCAATCTGAATGCCGCCTTGACGGGAAAACGAGCCAAGGAAATGGCGATGCGTCGTTTGCTGGGCGCAGAAAAGCGGAATGTTTTGTTGCGCTATTTTGCTGAATCGCTTGCTTTTACAACAATTTGTTTTCTGATAGGCCTCCTGATTGCCATAGCCATCATGCCTTCGATATGGGACTTGATTGGTACCGACATTATGAT
>JAZQPN010000474.1:0-3831 GCA_045628585.1 Bacteroidales bacterium
AGCGGATTCCCATTCGCCAAATTCGCATTATTCGCGGTCGAAAAAAAGAAAGCCATAGTTTAACGGTCTTATCGGGGCAAACGAAGTTTGTCACAGGAGATGTGCGGTTGCGCATTTCCAACCAAGCGGACGGTTGTCCGCGGAAATAGGATGAAGGAAGAAAAGAGTTTTGCAGGTTTTGTGAGAAAAAAAGTGTGTCACAAAACGCTCAAAACTTTTTTTTTGTTGAGACCAAATGAAAGAAAAATGTGTAATTTTGCGGCACTAAATATGTAACATGTTACAGAAATATTCGGTAAAATAATGGTTTTTGAACGTAAAGAATACATAGAGCAACTTGTTGCGCTTGAAGGTAATGGGATGATTAAGATTATCACAGGCATCAGACGTTGTGGCAAGTCGTATCTGTTGTTCAAACTCTACAAGCAGAACCTGCTGGAGAGGGGCGTGCAGAAAGATCATATCATTGAGGTGAATCTTGAGGATCGCTTGAACAAGAAACTGAGAAATCCGGATGCGTTGCTTGAGCATATCTTTGGAAGAATCATTGACTCGGAAAAGTACTTTGTCCTGCTAGATGAGGTGCAGATGGTGCCGGAGTTTGAGGATGTGCTGAATTCGTTCCTGAACAAGGAGAATGTAGATGTGTATGTGACAGGGTCGAATGCCAAGTTCCTCTCGAAAGATGTGATTACCGAGTTCCGTGGACGAGGTTGGGAGATCCGTATTCATCCGCTGAGTTTCAAGGAATATTATGAGGTGATCGGTGGCGAAAGGCTTTTTGCACTAGAGCAGTACTATCTGTATGGTGGTCTGCCTGCGGTGGCGTTGCTTGATTCGCCATCCTTGAAGCAGAATTACCTGAAGGGGGTGTATGAGACAGTGTATTTGCGCGATGTGTTGCAGAGAAATCACCTGAGGAATGCGGATGGCCTGAACGAACTAGTCCGTATCCTTGCTTCGGCAATGGGCTCAAGCACGAATGTGCGTAAGATTGCCAATACGTTCAAGACAGAGGCTGGCATGGATATTTCACCCAACACCATTTCCAATTATCTGGAACATCTGGAAGATGCGTTCATTATCTCGGAGGCGTTGCGCTATGATGTGAAGGGAAGGAAGTATATCGGCACTGAGACAAAATACTACTTCGAAGATATTGGCATACGGAATGCGGTTATAGGTTTCCGCCAGATAGAGTTCAACCACACGATGGAGAATGTCATTTACAATGAGTTATGCCGAATGGGCTATACCGTTGATGTGGGCATGGTGGAAGTGATGAAGCGTGATGAGGAAGGTAAGCAGTACCGAAGCCGTCTAGAGGTGGACTTTGTAGTAAACAGGCATGACGAGAGACTGTATATCCAGTCGGCCTACAGGCTGCCTGACAATGAAAAGATGCGGCAGGAGCAAGCTTCGTTGCTCAGTGTGCCTGACGCATTCCGCAAGATTATAATCGATGGCGACCGCTACCATACGAATTACAACAACGATGGCGTCCTGATAATGGGTGTGTATGACTTCCTGTTGGAAAGTCATGTGCTGGAAAAGGTGTAGTTGATTTTGTGAGAGAATTCGTTTTCACAAAACCTTCAAAACCTTTTTTTAGGTTATTGAAAACTCACCGTCGGCAGGGTCCCTGAGCAAAGTCGAAGGGCATGCCGACTGGTAGCGCAGCGCAACTGCTGCTGCTTCCCTTCTATCCGTGGCTTGCGCCACTCGATGGCAAGGTCCTTCACCGACAGGGACCCCTTCACTGGGGACCCGTCATGCCTGCCGTCATCCTCACGGAAGTGGGGACAGGCATCCCCTGAACAAAACGACAAACCCTCCGCTGGAGGGTATTCCCATTAACTACGTTGAAATGTAAATTCGGCGTAGCCAATCTTCGATTTCGTGAAAATTCGTGCGATCCGTGGTTGAAAAAAATAATCCCATAACCATTACGCATAACAAAAAATATGTAATTTTGCCATTGGATTCCGAAATTGCATAAAAATTATGGCAGAAAAAATCGATTACATCAATAGAAGCATGGAGAAGGTGATAACCGAAGCTGCGGCTTATTTCTCCGTTATCTCGGTGACAGGCCCGCGACAGTCGGGAAAGAGCACCATGCTGAAGCATCTCTTCCCGGATTTCAAGAAATTCAGCCTAAAAGATTTGAATGTCAGGGACTTTGCGCAAAACGACCCTGTTGCTTTCTTAAATCAGACAAACGAAGGCATGTTTATCGATGAGGTGCAGAAAGTGCCCGACTTGCTTGAGTATATACAAGGCATAGTGGACGACAATCCCGACAGGAAATTCCTGCTGACGGGCAGTTCGAACTTCGAGTTGCTGAAAGGTTTGTCGGAATCGTTGCCTGGAAGGGCAGGCGTGTTTGAACTGCAGCCCATGAGTTTTGTGGAGGCACGGCAGCAATTGGCCGGAAAGGATGTCAACACAATGTTGTTCGAGGGCTTATATCCTGCCATATGTGCCGGAAAAAACAAAGCCCGTTTCTTTTATCCTTCCTATGTAAAGACGTATTTGGAGAAAGATGTCAGAGACCTGCTGCAAATTCAGAATCAGCTGCAGTTTGCAAGGTTTATGAAACTTTGTGCGGCTAGGGTCGGCTCGCTATTCAACGCTTCTGAAGTCGCCAACGAGGTAGGTGTCGACAGCAAGACGATAACACGTTGGCTTTCGGTGCTGCAGGCATCTTATCTGGTAACCTTGCTGCCGCCTTATTTCCAGAATGTCAGCAAACGCTTGGTGAAGACCCCGAAACTTTATTTCAACGACCCTGGCTTAGCTTGTTACTTGCTTGACATAGAGACTGAAACACAGTTGGATCGCGATAAGATGCGTGGCGCCATATTCGAGAATTATGTGGTTATGGAAGTCGTGAAGCATAGGCTTAATCAAGGCAGGGAAGGTGGCGTATATTTTTATCGTGACTCAAATCAGAATGAAGTCGATATCCTTTTGAAGCAGGAAGGAGAGTTGACGGCAATAGAGGTGAAATCGTCCATGACTTATAGCCCTTCTTTTGAAAAGTCGTTGAAAAAGATTGACCAGTGGATGGAAGAACCTGTGAGACAAAAGGTCATAGTCTATAATGGCGATTTCGAGAATGTGGCAGGCGACATAAAGGTGGTGAATTATAGGAATCTGGGAGGATTACTGTAATTTGTTTTCACCAAACGCTCAAAACTCTTTTTTTGTTGAGCCTCACCGTCAGCAGGGTCCCTGAGCAAAGTCGAAGGGCGTGCCGACTGGTAGCGCAGCCGCAACTGCTGCTGCTTCCCTTTTATCCGTGGCTTGCGCCACTCGATGGCAAGAGGATTCAGCGTCAGGGTGCCCCTTAACCGGGGACCCGTCATTGACTACGTCGAATGCAAAGCATTTCCGGCGAAGGCCGGAATCCCCTGAACGAAACGACAGACCCTCCGCAAGAGGCCTTCCCATGGGAGTGTTCCAATGTGCGTAGGGGATGCCGATTCCTGCCTTCGCAGGAAAGACGCTTCGCGTCGGCATGACGCTTCGGGGTGTGGAGCCGTGGTAAAAAAAGAAAACCCTCGACGAAGTCAAGGAATACGCGAAGCGGATTCCTTATTCGCCAAATTCGCATTATTCGCGGTCGAAAAAAAGAAAGCCATAGTTTAACGGTCTTATCGGGGCAAACGAAGTTTGTCACAGGAAATGTGCGGTTGCGCATTTCCAACCAAGCGGACGGTTGTCCGCAGAAATAGGATGAAGGAAGAAAAAAGTTTTGCAGGTTTTGTGAGAAAAAAGTGTGTCACAAAACTTTCAAAACTTTTTTTTGTTGAAACCAAATGAAAG
>JAZQPN010000475.1:0-6199 GCA_045628585.1 Bacteroidales bacterium
ATTTTATCATGCAATTTATGTATTTTTGCAGCATAAAAACGTAAATATCATGCAAAGTCTATTCAAATCGTTTCGCGTCATGCTGGAATTGACCCCGATGAAATTTTTCAGGTCGTTTCATGAAGCCATCAATTGGAACAGTCGGCTGATTGGCATTTTAGGGCCAAGAGGTGTCGGAAAATCAACTTTAATGCTGCAACATATAAAACGGGAAAATCCAATTGACGAGACGCTATATGTGCAAGCCGATGATTTCTATTTCAGCACGCACCGTCTTTTTGATTTGGCTTACGAATTCTTTTCAAAAGGCGGCAAGTTCCTTTATATTGATGAAATCCACAAATACAAAGGTTGGTCATTGGAAATCAAACAGATATACGACCAACTACCAACCTTGTACGTCGTTTATTCGGGCAGTTCAATATTGGATTTGGAGAAAGGCGGTGCCGATTTGAGCAGACGTGCTTTGGAATACCACATGCCAGGATTGTCATTTCGCGAGTATCTCAATCTTTCCCAAGGATGGAACCTGAAACCATCAAATTTAGATGAAATACTGCACGGAAATGTCGATTTTCCATACGGCGAGGAACGCCCTTTGAAATATTTCAAGGATTATCTTCGCATCGGTTATTATCCGTTTTTCAACGAACCGGAATTTCTGCAACGCCTGAAGCAGGTCGTCATGACAACCGTGGAAAACGACATTCCGAAATATGCTGAAATGACGATAGCATCGTCATCGAAGCTAAAGAAACTCATGTACATACTGGCGCAAAACGTGCCGTACAAACCTAATTATTCCGAATTGGAGCGCGATTTGGACATCAGTCGCAACACTTTACCGGAATATGTGGAATATCTTGAAAAAGCAAAGCTCATCACGGCCTTGCGGACAAAGGCTTCGGGGATAAAGGTCTTGCAAAAGATTGAAAAACTGTATCTCAACAACACGAATATAGCTTACGCATTATCAGACACTTTGCCAGATATTGGCAATATGCGGGAAACACTCTTTTTAAGCCTTATGGAGGAAAAGTATGAAGTTACGGCTTCCGCTGTTTCAGATTTTGAAATCAACGGCATGACATTTGAAATTGGCGGCAAAAACAAAACCAAAAGGCAAATTAAAGACACGCCAAACGCATTTGTCGTAAAAGACGACATCGAATATGCCTACGAAAACATCATTCCGCTTTGGATGTTTGGAATGGCGTATTGATTTGGAACAGCAATTGAATAAATCCGAATAATTTGTCGGCAATCCAGGCGTGCGCACCTCATTTTATTACGCCATTCCGCGCTGTTTCTTAATCGCCTCGTAAGCAATATTGACTTCCTGCAATTTCTTTTCGGCGGCTTCGCGCACCTCGTCGCCCAAATGACTGACCAAATCGGGGTGATATTTCTTGGCCATGTCGCGATAGGCTTTCTTCACTTCGTCGTCGGTGGCATTCGGGTCGATTTCAAGGATCTTGTAGGCATTTTCCGTTTCGTTGACCGTCTTCACAAACATGGCTTTAATAGACTCATAATCAGAACTTGTAACGCCCATATACGAAGCAATGCTTTGCAGCACGTTCAGTTCTTGGTCTGCCATGATGCCATCGGCATCGGCAATGCCAAACAAGTAATGCAAAAGTTGCAGGCGCGAGGAATAATCCATGTACTGCCCTACTTGTCGGCCAACATCATAAAGATTATAATCCTGATTGAGGATTTCGCGCAGCATCTTGATATAGTTTTCAGCCCGCTGCTGACCGAAATTCTGCAAGAAAAAGCGTTTCACATAATCGAGTTCAGACTTCATGATTTTGCCGTCGGCTTTCATCACGGCAGCCGAAAGCACTAAAAGACTGACGTTGAAATCGCGCTGTTGGGCCGTGTTGCCCATGTTTTTCTTCACATCCTCTTCGGTCCAGCCGCTGAAAAGATTGCCAATCACATAGCCGATGATGCCGCCAATGATGCCGCCGCCGAAAATGAATCCCAATCCTGCACCGACCCATTTGGAATAGCCGTTTTTCTTCCTCACCACTGTTGACGATGACTCTGAATTTCCGCTATCTTTCTGATTTTGTTGTTCTTTCTTGTTGTTCGATTTTCTAAACACGAAAAATAAAACCACTGCAACAATGGCTATAATAACAATGTATGAACTGTCTCCCATTTTGATTTCAATTTGTCTGCAAAAGTAGTCAAAAAATGTTCCAAATGGGAAAATGCTGACATTATGGCAAGTTATTCCATATTTTTTTTGAAAAAAAACTCGCCAAATTCGGGTTGTGTTTTCCATAATTCACTAATTTTGCACTCTTAAAATCAAAGGCAAATTTTAGTATTTAATCAATAATAAAAACTCAAAAAATGACAAAGTACGTTTATACTTTCGGCGGCAAAACCGCAGAAGGTAACGCTTCGATGAAGAACGAGTTAGGCGGTAAAGGCGCTAACTTGGCAGAAATGTGTCTGCTGAAACTTCCTGTACCAGCCGGTTTAACAATCACAACCGAGTGCTGCACAGCTTATTACGAAAACAACTGCCAACTTCCTGCTGGCCTCATGGACGAAGTCCACGCTGGCATGAAGAACATGGAAAACATCATGGGCATGAAATATGGCGACCCGGAAAACCCGCTCCTCGTCTCCTGCCGTTCAGGTGCGCGCAAGTCAATGCCTGGCATGATGGACACCGTCCTTAACATCGGTCTCTGCTCAAAGACCATTCCTGGTTTGATTAAGAAGACCAACAACCCACGTTTCGTTTACGACTCATACCGTCGTCTGATCATGATGTACGCCGACGTCGTCATGGAAAAGGCTGAAGGCATCGAACCTGCTGATGGCAAGAGCATCCGCAAGCAACTCGACGATATGCTCGACGCTTTCAAGGAAGCCAAGGGCTACAAATCAGATACCGAAATCAAAGCTGAAGAACTCCAGCAACTGGCTGAAGACTTCAAGGTCCGCATCAAGGAAGTGCTCGGCACTGAATTCCCTGATGACGCTGAAGCTCAACTCGAAGGCGGCATCAAGGCCGTGTTCAAGAGCTGGAACGGCAAGAAAGCTATCTCCTACCGCCGCATCGAAGGTATTCCGGATGACTGGGGTACTGCCGTCAACGTGCAGACCATGGTCTTCGGTAACATGGGCGAAGGCTCAGCTACCGGCGTTGCTTTCACACGTAACCCTGCCACTGGCGACAACCAATTCTATGGCGAATGGCTGATTAACGCTCAGGGCGAAGACGTCGTTGCTGGTATCCGCACTCCAAACCCATTGAACGACGACACCAAGAACGAGCAGAACAAGCACATGAAGTCCATGCAGGAACTCATGCCTGAAACTTATAAGGAACTCTGCGAAGTCCGCCACATCCTCGAAGAAAACTATCACGACATGCTCGACATTGAGTTCACCATCCAGGATGGTAAACTCTACATGCTGCAGTGCCGCGTCGGTAAGCGCACCGGTATCGCTGCCTTGAACATGGCTCTCGACATGCTGCACGAAGGTCTTATCGATGACAAGGAAGTCGTCATGCGCCTCCTTCCTGCCCAGATGGACGAACTGCTGCACCCAATCCTTGAAGCTGCCGACGAAAAGAAACACGAAGTCATTGCTAAGGGTCTGCCTGCAGGTCCTGGTGGTGCTGTCGGTGTCATCGCTCTCGATAGCGAAAAGTCAAAGGAACTGACCGCCAAGAAGATTAAGAACATCCTCGTCCGTGAGGAAACCAACCCTGAAGACGTTGAAGGTATGCGTTCAGCCGACGGTATTCTCACCGCTCGTGGTGGTATGACTTCACACGCAGCCCTCGTTGCACGTGGCTGGGGTAAGTGCTGCATCGTCGGTTGCGAAGCCGTGAAGATTGACATGGCTGCCCGCACCGTCACCATCGCTGGCAAGACCTTCAAGGAAGGCGACACCTTGTCACTGAACGGCGCTACAGGTTATGTTTACGACGAAGCCATCAACATGATTGACTCTTCTGAAAACCCACGTTTCCAAGAATTCATGTCAATCGTTAAGAAATACCAAGGCATGGGTGTCCGCACCAATGCTGATACACCAGAAGATGCTCAGAACGCCGTCAACTTCGGCGCTGAAGGTATCGGCCTGTTCCGTATCGAACACATGTTCTACGGCAAGAACGGCGCTAAACCTCTTGAGAAACTCCGTAACATGATTCTCTGCAACACCAAGGAAGACCGCATCGCTTGCCTGAACGACCTCGAAGGCGACATCCGCGAGGCAGCCAAGGGCACACTGAAGGTTTTGAACGGCAAACCGCTCACCTTCCGTTTGATGGACCCACCTTTGCATGAATTTGTTCCTCAGACCGAAGAAAAGCAACGCGAAAAGGCTGCTGAAAGAGGCATGAGCTACGAAGAAATCAAGAAGAAGATCGACAGCTTGCACGAAGTCAACCCGATGATGGGTCTCCGTGGCGCTCGTCTCGGCATCGTTTACCCGGAAATCTCCGAAACACAGTTCCGCGCCCTCTTCCAGGCTACCGCTGAATTGATGACTGAAGGTTACGATCCACATCTGGAAATCATGGTTCCTCTGACCATCGACGTCAAGGAATTGAAACACCAGAAGGCTATCGCCGACAAGATCCAGGCTGAAGTGGAAGCCAAGTTCGGTGTGAAGATCAGCTACCTCTACGGTACCATGATTGAAATTCCACGCGCTACCCTGATGGCTGACGAAATCGCTGAAGTGGCTCAGTTCTTCTCATTCGGCACCAACGACCTCACCCAGATGACCCTCGGTTTCTCACGCGACGACGTGAACGAAATCATCCACACCTACATCGACCAAAAGATCATCGCTGCCGACCCATTCAAGACTTTGGATCAGGAAGGTGTTGGTCAACTCGTGAAGTTGGGCGTACAGCGCGGTCGTAGCACCCGCGAACACCTCAAGTGCGGTGTCTGCGGTGAACACGGTGGTGATCCTGCTTCAGTCGAATTCTTCTACAATGCCGGCATGACCTACGTCAGCTGCTCACCATTCCGTGTACCTGTTGCACGTCTGGCCGCAGCACAAGCCGCCATTAACAAGGAACGCGGTTGCTAAACCAATAAATAATTTATGAGACGCGATAAATCGCGTCTCTACAAAACAAAACAGCCTCTGGAAACGGAGGCTGTTTTTTTATTCGGTTTGAAAGATTGAACCTCACATAAAAGGTACTTTGATTTCGAACAATTGCTAAAACAATGGCAATAATATACAATTTGACCTTTTTAGAACCAAAACATACAAAACCCACAAAACCTTTCTCTACCCGCCTTTGAATCTCGCAACCGCTCGATTCATACCCTGTAGAGCATCGTAGATGCGGAACCCGATGACCCCCGATTAGGGGGAATCGGACAAGAGAGAAAAGAGATTTGCGAGAGATTTATGAAAGATTTGTTTCCAAAAAAAAGGCAATAACATCCAATTTGTTTTTTAAAACCAAAACAATCAAAACCCACAAAACCTTTCTCTACCCGCCTTTGAATCTCGCAACCGCTCGATTCAAACCAGCCTTTCGGCTTTTTTCAACTAACATCTTTCGTTTTGGGTCTAAAAGTATATTATTGCTAAAACAATTCTCCGTTCCAAAGCATCCGCAGGAAATCATAGACATTAATCATGTCAACATCCTCCGACTTGCGCGTTATGGGGTCGAGGGAAGCAATCATCAACCTGCAATCGGGGTGTTCTTCCTTGAATGCTTTCAGCCCTTTCAGATGTTTGGGCTGCACGGTCTCCACCGACTTGATTTCAATGGCCAGCTCCGCATCGCCGATAATAGCATCCACCTCGTTACCCGCGTAGGTATGCCAGTAACTGAGGCGGCGACGGTCATGCGAATAGCCCAAATAGGCGACAAGTTCCTGAATGACCAAATGCTCAAAAGCGTGGCCATATTCAACCGTTCCACGGACGAGATTCTTGCGGTGCAAAAGATAATTGGCAACGCCCACATCGAAATAATAAAAACGCGGCGCCTGCACCAGTTTGCGTTTCACCGTCTTGGTGTAAGCAGGAATCATAAAGCCAATCAAGGTGTCTTGCAAGATATCGAAATACTGTTTCACCGAAGTTGAATTGATTTGGCAGTCGCTGGCGATGTTGCTGTAATTGACCATTTCCCCATCAGTGAGTGCGGCAACTTCGAGGAAACGTTCAAAGGCATCCA
>JAZQPN010000476.1:0-3236 GCA_045628585.1 Bacteroidales bacterium
GTTCAGTCAACGCTGTCGCTGGCCAGACCTACTACGAGTACTTCGATGCAACAGCAGCTGGCACTTACTACTATCAGGTCCGTGCTGAATACAGCGATGGCTGCGAATCAGAACCTGCACAGAGCGAAGCCAACCCGGACAACAACTACGTCATCGTCAACGTGACGAGCGTTGCTGAGAATGGCGAAGTCGCCCTGTCTCCTAACCCGACCAACGGCAACATCACCATCCAGGCTCAGAACATGAACCGCATCACAGTGGTTTCAGTCCTCGGCCAGGTTGTTTACGATGCTGAAGTGGAAGGCGACAGCCAGATCATCAACATGGCCCAGTTCAACGCTGGCATGTACATGGTCCGCATCGCTACCGAAAACGGTGTTAGCACACAGCGTGTTACAGTCGTTAAGTAAATGAAATGGTTTGGTTCGGGTAATCCGAACCAAACCTCTTATATATGAGAATACAAATTTTAATAACAATAAACTTCAATTAAATATGAAAAAAGGATTTTTTTCTTTGGTATTGGCATTTTTGCTTGCCTTCACGGGTATAGTTAATGCGCAACAAGAAGTTGTAATTGGTGACGGTTCTGGTGCTTCCAGATATTATCCGTTCAAAAGTGATTATTACTTCTCTTATAGCGAAATGCTTTACGGAGCCGAAGAGATTGGCATGCCCGGCACCATTACGGCTGTTAGTTTCAGAACTGCTAACCCAAACGCTCTTCAAACAGTATATGACTTGGATATCTATATGAAGAATGTTGACCGCACCTCGTTTGCATCTGTAACAGATTGGGAAACGGTGTCTTCAGATGATCTTGTCTGCTCGACCGATTTGGATATTACGCAATCGGGGTGGTTTACTTTCACTCTTGATACGCCATTCGAATATGACGGTGTCAGTTCTTTGCTGATTGCTTTTGACAACAATTCTAACGATATTGGAAATAATTCGTTCTACTATCATGATGCTCCAAATACTGTTCACAGTGTTTACAGTTATGTCTATGATATTGACCCGTCGAATCCGACAACAGGAGCATTTTACTCATCTGATTTCAGTGGCATGCGCCCTAACATTAAGATAGAAATTTCCCGTTCAGGTTGTCCGCTTTTTGTCACGCCTGATCCAATTGACTTAGGATACCGTCCGAGCGGCTGCTGGATGCGTCCTATGGTTGTCAATGTTGCCAACAGAGACCTTGTAACTCAAGTCAGTGGCATTGATGCTGACAATGATTATTTCACGCTGACCCTTCCGGAAGGAATGGCATTTCCTTTCACTATGGAAGGTGATCAGGATTTTGACTTCACTATCAGCACTGGTCATGGAAACGGTGAAATAAGCGGCTCGCTTGCCATAGACTATAACGTTGACCGCACGGTAGCCTTATTCGGCATCATGGCTACGGCTTATGAACCCGTTGAGCCTGATGTTTGGGAATTGGCTCGTGAGGTAGAACTCGTTCATGGCGTGCCATATATCGACACTCCTACTGACGGCGCTACCTTGTACAACAACTACCTGATTCCTCCAACTGATGTTGAAGACGGCATAGATGCAGTCTACAAATTTACGGTTGATGAAGACACTTATCTCTCGGCTTCTGTCACTGAAGGTGCAAATGGGAAGATTGCCCTTTACAATGAATCAGGTATTGCTGAAGTAGGTGGACCGGATCTTGAAAACTACTACACTGGCCCAGCCGTCAGCAACGACGCTTCTGCTGAACTGACCGATGACCTGGCAACCACTTCAGGTTATACAGGCGGCAGTTCCGCTAACAACCGCGATATGATTGAAATCGGTGATGGTGGAACAGATGCTCAATACTATCTGCCATCACATGTTTATTATTATAATGGCTTATCACAACAGATTTACACAGCTGAAGAAATCGGCACATCGGGCACCATCAACAGCATTAGTTTCCATAACACAAGCAGTCTATCAATTACCCGTAACTATAATGTTTACTTAGTAAATACCGACAAGACGAGTTTCAGTAATAGTTATGACTGGATTACCGCTACTGCCGACGACCTGGTCTTTTCAGGCAACGTCACATGGACGGCTGGTTCCTGGAATACCATCACCCTTGACACCCCGTTTGAATATGATAACACGGGCAATCTCGCCATTATCATGGATGACCAAAGTACAGCTTGGTCTAATGGTGTTTCGTTCAGTACATTTGGCACTTCTACATATCAGGCAATGTACACCTGTAGTGATGGTACTAATTTCGATGCCTTGAACCCAGGAAACTATTATGGTTATACGTTAAGCTATAAGAATCAAATCCGGATGGACATCACTCCATCTATGCCGGAACCACCTACTCCGCCAGAGCCGCCTACCCCATTTGATTTTGAACATATTACACTTGTTCCAGGCACATACTATCTGGTTGCTTCTTCGACCAGCGACAGTTTCACCGTCGAAATCAATGCCGACGAAATGCCTTGCCCTGAGGAAATGACGGCAGAAGCAAACCTTGTTGCTCCTTTGGATGACGAAGACGGCCTCGATCCGATTGCCGTTGAACTGAAGTGGCATCTCAGCCCATACACCACGGAATACCGTCTTACTTTCGGCAGCACCTACTACTGCGAAGAAGTCCTGGTTGACTGGACACGCAACCTTGCTGAAAGCTACACGATAAGAGACCTCAACAATAACACCAACTACTTCTGGAAAATCGAAGAACGCAATGATGGTTGCCCCGAAGGCATTGCTAGTCCGGTTTGGGGATTCACTACCCATCTCAATGTCCCTACCAACCTACACTCAACTAATGCTAATGTCAACAACATTTATGAAGGCGAGACCCTCCATTTAGCTTGGAACGCAGTTCAAGACCGTACTCTCCGCCAGTACAACATCTATCAGGATGGTGAACTCATCGGCAGCACGCCTCTCAACACCAACACAACAACCTATGATGTTGAAGATTTGGACTACAGCCTTGACGGCTATGTCTTCAATGTCACAGCTGTCTACGATGAAGGCGAATCAGCGTTCAGCAACGATTTGATCATCGCCGTTTCAGGCGAAGGCGAAGTTGAAGGCTACGTCTACGAACAGGACGGCGCCACCGGCATAGCCAACGCCACCGTCACCATGACCGGCATTGACGAATTCGGCCGTCCTCACACCTACACCTTCACCACCGACGCCAACGGTTACTACACCGGCGCTATGCTGGCTGGCACATACAGCGGCATGGCTAC
>JAZQPN010000477.1:0-13864 GCA_045628585.1 Bacteroidales bacterium
CGGCGGCAGGTGAGGTTCATACTAAGCGTAATGACAGGCCGCCGCCGCATTTTTAATTAATCCCAGCGTTCCATTCCCTTGAGCTCGCGAAAGGGAATCTTTATTGATATACAATATTTTGCATTTTTGTTATATAGAAGAAAGTGACAAGAAAATGGCAGTTCGGCTGTCCGTTAAACTTTTAGCGGACACAAATAATTTGTTAAAGATTTGTTTCCAAAAAATTGCCAAAGAGAAAGCCCTGACCAAATTCGGCCAAGGCTTTCCACTTAATAAATAAATCAAGAAATTCACTTCTTGCTTCTCTTGCTCAAGGCGTATGCAGCGCCGAAGCCGACGAGCAGCAGGGCGCCGCTGCCAAGCGGTGTCTCTGCATCCTGGTTGGTGTTCAAGCCGTGCCCGGGCAAAAGCGGAGCGGCCGTGTTGCCGCCGTTGTCAGCGTCGCAGGTCTCGCCGCGGCCAAAGAGACCGCCGCCCTGTTGCTGGCCGTTGTCGCCGAAATGCTGTGCCGATGCACCGAGTGCCATGCCGAGAACGATTGCGATTGTCAATACTAATTTCTTCATTTTATTGTGTGTCTATTATTTGTTCAACTTTAATTCATTTGGTTTCCGAGGCTGCGAGGTCTCGAGGTCTCGTGACCCCGAAGCCTCGCGTCTCGTATTCCATTTATTTCACCACAATCTTCTGTGTCATTCCGTTGAGGTTAAGGACATACACGCCAGCAGTCAAGCCATTGGTGCTGATGCGGCATTCGCCGTTGATTTGTTCGCTGCTGACGATGTGCCCCAGCACGTCGATGACTTGCAGGGTGGCGCGGCCTTCGTTGCTGACGATGATTTCACCGTTGCTGATGTAGGCGAAGTTTTCCGCTGCTTCAGTCTCGTTGTCCTTGACGCCAAAGACGAGTTTGAAGCGTGAAGCGTAGTCGCTGGTCTTGGCTTCAAAGCTGTAGCTTGGTGTGGCGAGGAGGTCAACATCCATGCCGGTCATGTTATCAATAAGATGCATGTATTCGGCTTCCACGTTTTCGGTGTTGATGGTGATGGTGTAGTTGCCGTCTTTTGCTGCCTTGAAGCTGACGGGGATTTCGCCGATTGTGGCTTCGGTGGCAACAGCCGCAAAATCCTTGCTATTTTGAGGAATGAAGAGTTTCGTGTTGCTTTCGTTCAGCATGAACTTGTCGAGGTTTCCGCCTTTGCCGAAGTTGACGATGGCGCGGTCGATGGCGGCAGTGCCTTGGCTGAGGGTCATGGCACACATTCCGTTTTGTGTGGTTGGAGCGTCCTTGCTGAAAGTGACGCTTTCGCCTGTTGTGGTAGCTTGGACGAACACGCCTTCCAATGCGTGGATGGCACCTGATGAAAGAATCAGTTCGGTGCCTTCTTTGCCTTCTTCATCGTTCATGCGATAGAAGTTCCTGTTGATATAGGCATCGCAAGTGTAAGGGTTGCCGATGAGGTTGAAACCTTTGAATTGTGCGTTTGCGTCAAAATCCAAATTTTTGGCTGTGGCTGTTGCAGCGAGCTGGCCATCGAAAACTAAGGTTGTGCCGTTCTTGTGGGCGTAGAGGTAGCCGTTTTGGTTTCCAATGTTGAATGGTTGAACTTTGTAGTTGTTCCACTCCAATCCGTCTGAACTGTTTTGGTTGAAGATGTAGAGGTCGTAGTTGTCAGGTGTGGTCTGGTCTATCATTCCGACGGCTTGGGCTGTGGTTCCTGAAATTGGTGATGCCACCAGATACCAGTTGCCGTCACCTTCACCTTCGCTATAACCGGTGATTTCCTTTTTGGCCTGTGCGTTGACGGTGCCGTCTTCGAAGCGAAGCTGTCCGCCGTCTTCAATGACGAGGTCTTCGGCATTTTCGTTGCTCATTGTTCCTGAAACGGTGAGTTTGCCGCCGTTTTCGATGACGACGGGATGGCTGACGGCAAGGTCTTCTTCGATGGCTGTTTCTTCAGTGATGGCCGAGCCGAAAAGAACGGTGAGCGTGTTGCTTCCGGAAAGTGTGTATTGTTCTTTTGCAGTTTCACCTTCATTGACGGTGATGGTGTTGCCTTCGCCAAAAACGACGCTTGGCAGGCTGCTAAGCTGATAGCAGTTCTTGTTGGTAGTGCCTTGCCGTGTGACAACGGCGTTGATTTCCTGTGCGTTAGCTGTAGCGCAACCTAAAGCTGCGATGATGATTGCTAATGTCTTTTTCATTTTCTTATTTAGTGATAAATCCTTTTTTTAATTGGGGTGCAAAATTACAATTATTTTTGATACGAATCACATTTTTTGGGTGTGTTTCATGCGCGGCATTTTATTTCTTTAGGCTGTAGTATAACAGATGACTGATTGTTGAAGCGAATGAAATTTATATAGATTCCCGCCAAACGGCGGGAATGGATCGCATAGAGGATAGTAGAATAGCGGCGGCGACCAGTTTTCAACTAAACGCGAACATCAACCGCCGCCGTTTGTCTATATAATTATGTCGTCCATTCCCGCAAGCGGGAATCTATAATTGTAATAACAGAAAAATCAGCCATTAACTAAACTACAGCCATTTCTTTATTCCCCAAATCCTCCGCTATTTCCCGAACTCCACCTTCTTTGGATTAGTGTAAGTCTTCGTGTTTGGATTAGTGTAAGTCTTCGTGCTGCCGTCTTTGCATGTCACGCGCACGGCCGGCACATTGTTTTCCTCTATCACAAAAACAGGAAGTGATTTGCCACAAAAACAGGAAGTGATTTACCACAAAAACAGGAAGTGATTTGCCGCAAAAACAGGAAGTGATTTGCCGCAAAAACAGGAAGTGATTTACCACAAAAACAGGAAGTGATTTGCCGCAAAAACAGGAAGTGATTTGCCACAAAAACAGGAAGTGATTTGCCACAAAAACAGGAAGTGATTTGCCGCAAAAACAGGAAGTGATTTGCGTATATCCTTTTTTTTGTAATTTTGCGGCGAATTTCTAAAGCAATTGATTATGGCATACTTAAACCGAGTATTTGACGTGCAATTATCCGACTATTTGGATGCGTTCGGAGCTGTCCTGATTGAAGGGCCGAAATGGTGCGGCAAAACCACGACTGCAACACGACACGCACAAAGCGTGCTGAAGATGCAGGACGGCGACACATTGGAAGCGACCTTGAAAACGATACAGGTGAAACCGTCCATTTTACTGCAAGGTGCCACACCCCGTTTGATCGACGAATGGCAAGTGGCTCCTCGTCTTTGGGATGCCATCCGCGACGAAGTTGACATTCGCAATGAAGTCGCACAGTTTATTCTGACAGGCTCCAATGCCGTTGATAAGAAGCAAATCCAGCATAGCGGCAACGGACGCATAGCTCGGTTGAAAATGCTGCCGATGAGTCTGTGGGAATCGCAGGAGTCGAATGGTGCGATTTCCCTCCAGGCCTTGTTTGACAATCCTCAAATGGACATCGACGGCATCCAATCGGAATTGACCATTGAGCAGCTTGTTTTTGCGGCCTGCCGTGGCGGTTGGCCGGCTTCACTCTCACGCAAGACCGACCAGGCCAAATTGCTCGTGGCAAGGAATTATTTCACCACCGTCTGCGAGGCGGATATTCAGAATGTCGATGGAGTGAACCGCAATCCGGCGTTGGCAAGAGCCATACTGCGCTCGTATGCACGCAACATTTCAACATTGGCCAAGAAGTCAAGTATCGTCGCCGACGTGAATGCGTCGGCCGAAAACCTGCAGGTCAAGACTTTTGACGATTACCAGCAAGCACTGCAGCGTCTTTTCGTCATCCAGGATGTAGAAGCCTGGAATCCCGCCATCCGGTCTAAGACAGCCATCCGAAGCGGACTGAAACGCGAACTGGCGGATCCTTCCATCGCAGTCGCCGCTCTCGGATTGTCACCATCCACTCTGATAAAGGACATGAAGACTTTCGGGTTCATATTCGAATGCCTGTGCGCAAGAGATCTGAAAGTGTACTCCGCACCGTTAGAAACGGAACTGAACTACTACCATGACCGATACGACTTGGAGGCTGATTTCGTGCTGCATATTGCAGATGGACGATACGCATTGATAGAGTGTAAGTTAGGCGGCAATGACATAGAAGAAGGTGCTCATCACCTGAACGAATTGAAAAGTTTAGTCCGGCAATTCAACCGAAACAACCGTCAGACCCAGTTGCGTGAACCTGATCTGCTAATCGTACTTACCGGCGGACAGTACGCATACAAGCGCGAGGACGGCGTACTTGTTGTCCCCATCGGCTGCCTAAAGCCATAGGGATTCAAAGATCCAGAGATTCAAACATCAAGGTTCCGCAGGTGACCGATGGTTTCGGCATCCTGCGGAACCTTGGTGTTTTTACAGGGTACTCCCTTGCTCCCCGTTATTTCCCGAAGTCAACCTTCTTGGGGTTAGTATAAATCACGGTGCTGTCGTCGGCGTATGTCACGCGCACGGCTGGTGTTCCGTTCTCCTCGATGAACTCCACTTTCTTCAGTCCGTAGAGGGTGACGGTGCTGTCGTCCTGATTGGTGATTTTTACCAAAGTGCCGCCATCAATCACGATGCGCGTCAGGGCAGAGCTGCCGTCGTCTTTCAGGTAGGCGCGGAACGGGTTGATGCTGAGGCTGCCGACTTTGACAAACTCGCCGTCCTGTTGCTCATACAAACCGTCCTCCGCAAGCTCCTTGGCTTGGAAAGTGCCTTTCAGCGCGAAGTCGCCGACGGTCTGCTCGGATGCCGTGATGTTGACAGGGACGTCTGTGGCCGAAGCTGCAGGCGTTGCCGTAAGCGTGAAGCTGGCGGCATCCGTCTGGTTTCTGAACAGGTAAGGCTTGCCCGCCTCGATGTTCTCGGCTACCGAAAGGGTAAGCGTGCCGTTTGCCGCATCCACATTGTCGATGGAGAAGAACACGATTCCCGAATGGCTCGAAGGTACGAACGGCAGCACAATAGTTCCCCATTGGTTAGGCTCTAACGTGCCGTGGTAATGCGCCTCGGTAAAGCCTGGATAGTTCGCCAACGAAGTACCGATGTACGGCTTGTCGCTGTCAGTGAGGTCGAGGGCTTTTGAGGATAAGTTATCGCAGTGAGAAACAGCGTATTGTCCGGCAGCAGGTAAGGAATGGAAAGTAACTGATGACAAGTTCAGGCAGTTATAGATTGCAAATTTCCCAATACTCGTAACACCACTTGGTATGGCTATTGAAGTTATGCTGCGGCAGGCATCGAATGCTTCTTCTCCAATACTCGTGACATTGCGTGGAATGGTTATTGAAGTCAAGTTCGTGCAAAACATGAATGCTTCGTATCCAATGCTCGTGACACTGTTTGGGATGGTTATCGAAGTCAAATCGTAGCAATTATGGAATGCTTCGGATCCAATACTCGTGACATTACCGTCAAATTGCATGAGTCCTACCCCCAATTCATATACGTTGTTGGCATCGTTGTATGCCGTACCAAAGGCATCTGTCTTATTTGGTGTCAGTTTCTGATGGTTTGATGTCGTGTACCATATTTCATTGTCCTTGGCTTTAGGAATAGTCAGACTCTCTTCCGTTGCGGGAATGCAGCCATGCTTGTCCATGAATTTATTATGGCAATAGCTGCATGTATAGTATCCGTATCTGCCTGTTTCGGTTGTTGTCGGTATGGTTCCTTCTGCGCCAACTGTTAAAAAATGTATGTGGTTCGGTGACTGGTTGCACATTCCCCCGTTGTAATATTCCCCGTTTTCGTAGCCAACAAGATAATTGCCCGAAAACACAGGATAACTGTCCCTGCCTAACTGCTGGCGCCATCTCGTATCGACTTCGCTTCCGTTCAGCAGCCAGCATACCTCACCGTTTGCAAAAGCATCGCTGCCCAGAGTTTCTACATTACGAACCTTGCCGGTGCAATTACCATCATAACCATTTATCGCATTGTTGCTGACACCAGTAAGTGAGTAGCAGTTCTCTATGCTGTATGTTACATTCGGATTGCTATACACCACAGCAGTAATGCCACCGCCATCAGAGTAGATGTGCCCCACGTTAAAGCAGTTTGTAATCTGGGCGTTCACCCAACATGAGCTGGTTATGCCGCCGCCCCATGCCACCGTGGCCGCATTGTAACAGTTGTCAATGAGTCCGTATGCCATGTCGCCGCAGATGCCGGCGTTCCATTGGCCTCCGCTCATATAACTGTCCACCAAGCCGAGGTCATGGATATAAGCGCCTTCGCCTGTCCTGCCGAACAGACCCACGCACGAACCTGAATAATAATAGTTATGGTACAGTCCGCTGATGGTATGACCATTTCCGTTAAACTCTCCGCAGAACACCTTGTCGGAACTGCCTATCGGCAGCCACTCCTTGGAAGGAGTTCCGTTAAGGCTGCCGTCAGCCTTCAGCACATTGCTGTTGCCCACTATATCGGCTGTCAGTTTTCCGCACAGGTCATTATCGCCCGACACACTTACCTCAAGGGCAAAGCCATAAAGGTTTATGTAGTTCTCTATCTCCAAAGGATTCTCACGGCTTCCGTCACCCTTGCCCGAACGCCATGAGCGCACAGGGCGGTCGCCCCAGGGGCTATGACCTGTTGCATCCTTAACGTAGATCGTAGCAGGACAAAAAATAAAGGAACCATAGTCCCATCCCGTTACGACCGCAGGAGTGCCATCACCGAAATAGAAAATATCATAGAGATTAGCACAATCATCAAAAGCCAAAGTTCCTATACTTTCAATTGTGCCCAATATAGTCACGGAACGAAGTGCACTACATGATACGAAAGCCTTCGTGGATATGCTATTCACGCCATCTGGAATTGTGATTGTCTGAAGACTTACACAGTGCCCGAAAGCAAGTTCTCCAATGCTCGTCACCGTATTTGGAATGGAGACGGACACAAGGTTGGTGCAGTTTCTGAAAGCATGTGCGCCTATATAAGTGATGGACGGAGGCAGAACAACAGACACAAGGTTGGTGCAATAATAAAAACAATTGTGTTCATAATCAAAAGTGGGCGGATTGCCGTCGAAGAACTGCACACCGTGGTTGCCCATGTAGGCGTGCAGTGGTGGAGGAGTTATAAACGGAAAGGTGTGCCCTGCCGTTCCACCATTGTTGGTCGTGTACCAGATTTCGTTGTACGGAGGACCTTTCACAACATTCCCGCTTAGGGCACCGATACTGTTATAACTGCTATAGTATTCTTCCAACACATGGAATTTCAGGTTCGCGCTGCAATTACTGAAGCAATAGTCGCCGTATGATGATGGAGGCGTATCGCCAAGGAACGACACGGACTCCAGTTTGTCGCAATGATAGAAAGCACCATATCCAAGTGTCATACCATTGCCGTCTATGGCTACCGACTTCAGTTCGTTGCAATCATAGAACGCATACGTAGGAATGTTTGTCACACCACGTCCTATGGCTACAAACTTCAACACGTTGCAATCATAGAATGCATACTCGCCTATCGAAGTGACAGATGCTGGTATGTCGATTACTTCCAGTGCGTCACAATCGTAAAAAGCACCGTTGCCTATTGTCGTGACAGAATTACCTAAATAGACCGCTTTCAACACGTTGCAATCATAGAATGCATACTCGCCTATCGAAGTGACAGATGCTGGTATGTCAATTGTTTCCAGCCCATCACAATCGCGAAAAGCATCATTGCTAATTGTCTCAAGTGAATTGCCTAAAGAAATTTCTTTCATATAGTTCATCCAATAAAAAGCTCTATAGCCGATGCTTTCCACTGTGTTTGGCAACGATATACTCGTGAGATTCGTACCATAGAAAGCATATTCGCCGACTGTCGTAACTGGTCCATTGAACTTAATTACACCCTTGCCGTTATCGTAAGAGTTACTTTGAATAGTGGCTCCAAAGACGTTGTCGTAGTACGGCGCTATCACATTACCATTATGCGATGTGTACCAAATCTCATCATCAGGCGGTGTCCCAAGTCCTGCCCAAGCCGAAAACGTGCAGCACATCACAAATGTTGCTGAAAGCAAGAGTCTTAGAATGTTTCTATTCATGAGTATTTCGTTTATAAGTTTTTACAAATGATGACAAATTGCAAATTTCGGCTGCAAAAGTACGATAAATTTGCATTGGAGTCCTCTAAAAGTTTAGCGGACAACGGAAATTGGCCTTGTTGCAACACCTCCGACAGGTTGAAGGGGTTTGAGGTCATGTCACAATCTGTTGGCATGTAGAGACGCACGGCCGTGCGCCTCTACGTTCCAAAAAATCAAGGCAATAATATACTTTTAGACCCCAAATGAAAAATGTTGCTTGGAAAAAGCCGAAAGGCTGGCTTGAATCGAGCGGTTGCGAGATTCAAAGGTGGATAGAGAAAGGTTTTGCGGGTTTTGTATGTTTTGGTCATAAAAAGGTCAAATTGTATATTATTGCCCTTACAATTGTATTATTTCACAAAACTTTCAAAACATAAGCAAAACCTTTTCATGAAGGGAACCTCGCAACTGCTCGGTTCCACCCTTTGCTTTTCGCTTCGGGGGTTGTGTCACTTAATCAGGTCCCTGAGCACAGTCGAAGGGTCAGTGTTGTATTAGCGCTCTTCGTCGCGACAGCGTCCCACATCGCGATAGCGTCATTCCCGCGCAGGCGGGAATCTCATTCCAAACTTCATTGTCGATAAAACATATAATGAAGCCCCTAATCCTTCCGAATCACACTTAGTCGGGAATCAAGATTAGACTCCCGCATGCGCAGGAGTGACGTTTCATAGTGAGGGGAGTATTTCAAAAAAAGGAGACCAACTTGCGTCGTTCTCCTTCGTATTGTCGCCTGATGTCGGAAATCAAATAGCTGGCACGGAATCAATGAGGTTCATCTCTTCAAATTCGCGGATGATTTCTTCTGGGGTCTTGCCAAGGTTGATGATCGACTGCTGGGCGGCAGGCACAAACTCGCTGTCGGGGTAGTCGGCAATAAGCTTTTCGTAGAGCATCTTTGCTTTGCCCAATTCACCTAACTTGTCTTCATAGACCATGGTGCCGAGCATGAACATGCCCACTGGAGTCTTCTCGTAATCAGGGTATTGCTTGAACAGTTTGTCACCAATTTCGATGGCTTTTTCCGGTTCAAGATAACCCACTGCGATTTCCAAAGCCTTGAAAAGCCATTCGGGAGCATCTTCGGCTTCGGGGTTTTCATTGACATATTGGCGGAAAAGGTCAACCACATCTGGGGCAGCGTCTTTATTAGCAGTCATGTCATCGTTGAAAAGCGTTGCTTCGGCCTTTTTCAGGTCTTCAACTTTCAGTTTGCCGTTGCCGCATGCCATCATTGTGACGGCCAGTGTTGCAACTAATGTGAATTTAATGAATTGATTCATTGTTTATTTGTTTAATTGTTTGTTTGTTCCGTTTTTTTATTTCGCTAAAGGTGCCGCTTGCAGGCTCGCTCTGTCTTTAGCTCTGTTGGGGTGCCCTTTCAGGGCGAACATGTCGAGCGTTGAGGCTTTTGAAACCATAGGAACCTCGAACTGCCTTTTTGACAGGTTCAGGGATCTAATCCTCTTTGCTTTTACCTTCTCGCACGTTTTTTCGGGAATATCATTCTGTAATCCACATCGCACTTGCCTTCTGAGATGTTGCGCAATTTGCTGGCTAATAGAGTTTTGCGTAGTGGTGCGATTCTGTCAACGTGAACGTGGCCTTCCAAATGGTCGTATTCGTGCTGAACGATACGGGCGCGTATGCCTTCAAGCACTTCCTCGTGTTCCACAAAGTTTTCGTCTTGGTAGCGGATGCGGATCTTGTCCTTGCGTACGACTTCTTCAAAAATGTTCGGCACGCTAAGGCAGCCTTCCTTGAAAGTGACGTCATCGCCGAAGAATTCGAGGATTTCGGCATTGATGAAAACCTGCTTAAAGTCCTTTCCGTCGGGATAATCGGGATAGAAAGGATTGCCGTCGACAATGAAAAGGCGGATGGATTTGTTGACTTGTGGGGCGGCCAGACCGACGCCTTCGGAATGGGCCAATGTCTCCCACATGTCTTGCATGAGTTTGTCTAATTCAGGGTAGTCAGGGCCGATTTCCGCAGCCACTGCCTTGAGGACAGGATGTCCGTATGCTACGATGGGTAATATCATTATTGTGTTTAATTGTTTGTAGTTGAATTGTTTATTTGTTTGTTCTCTTGACTTTCTGGTTTACGGTTTTCAGTTTACAGTTTACTGATAACTGATAACTGATAACCGATAACTGATAACCGATAACTGATAACTGATAACTGATAACCGATAACCGATTACTGATAACTGTTAACCGACAACCGATAACCATTACAAAGAACGATTCAAAGACGACATATACGATTGCAAAATGATGGTAGCGCTGATGGTGTCGACCAAGGCCTTGTCCTGGCGCTGTTTCTTTTTCAGTCCGGCATCGAGCATGGCTTGGTGGGCAAGGACAGAGGTGAAACGCTCGTCGTAACGGACGATTTTCATCTCAGGCAGCAGTTTGCGCAGCCGGTTGATGATGGGTTCGATGTATTGCGTTGAGTCGGAGGGGTTGTTGTGCATGTCTTTGGGTTCGCCGATGACGATGGTTTCTACGGCCTCTTTTTTCACATAGTCGGCCACGAACTCGGGCAGTTTGGCGGCTTCCACTGTCGTCAGGCCGTTTGCTATGATTTGCAGTGGGTCGGTGACGGCCACGCCGCAGCGTTTCCTTCCCAAGTCGATAGCCATGATTCTTGCCATTTCCTATACCTTAGTTGATTTAGGGTGCAAAAATACAATTAATTTGGGAATTATTGGAAAGGTTGTTTTGTGAGCTGAGAAACTAAAGTTCTTTGATTTCTTCTGCCGAGAGGCCCGTACATTGCACGATCATTTCCAACGTCATGCCGTTTGCCTTCATTTTACTGGCAATGTCAAGCTTACTTTTCCTCATGCCTTCAACTCTTCCTTCGGCAAGACCTTCGGCAAGACCTTCGGCAAGACCTTCGGCTCTTCCTTCGGCAAGACCTTCGGCTCTTCCTTCGGCAAGACCTTCGGCTCTTCCTTCGGCAAGACCTTCTATTCGGGCTGTCCCGATGACATCGTTCTGAATCATTATGGCATTCAGGTGCTCATCGTAGGCGAGTTTTTCGCTTTTCGACATCGACATGTATTCCAGTTTGCGCTTGGCTTCCTGAAGGCCTGGTGCGGTGGTGTTTTCGTCGATTTCGCCATCCTTGAGGTATTTTATCCATTCGTCCAAATGGTTTTCCGCAATCTTGTTGAAGGCGTTGACGCGGATGAGGTAATATTCTGGGAAAACTTCTTCCGGTGCTTTCATGTGGATGGCATCTTTTTCCTTGGCGGTAATCTGCAGCGTGTCGTTCTTGGTCATGCCGCGGAAGGTGGTCTGGCCACGGTAAATGTAGTCTTCGCCCTTGCCGAGGTCGAAATAGAGTATGCTGATGGAATACACCTTTTTGACCTGGTCGTATTTGTTGCCCAATTGAATGTGCTCGGTGATGGCTTTTGCCACGCCATAGAGAATGCGTTCCAGATAGTAGATTTCGCGTGTCATCTGTATCTCTACGAGGATGATTTCGTCCTTGCTGTTCTTAGCTTTGATGTCGACGCGGTTGAACTTGTCGGCAGGATCATCCTGATTGCTTTCGCTTTCCAGCAACTCGATGATGTGGACGGACTCGCCCAAAAGCACTGTCACCAATCCTTCAAGAATGCAGAAATTAGACTTGTCGCGCAGGATTTTTTTCGCCGCCCAGTCGAAGCGGATGTATTTGTCGTTTGCCATAGTCTCTTGTTTTTCTGCTGCAAAGATAACAAATGTTTCTGAAATCCGTTTGCCGTATGGACAAAAAAAGCGGAAAACCAACTGATTTTCCGCTTCCTGCTTTCATCTGGGGTGGGAGGTGGGATTCGAACCCACGACCCACGGAACCACAATCCGGTACTCTAACCAACTGAGCTACACCCACCATCTGATTTGCGCTGCAAAAATAGTGTTTTTTTCTGAAATGGAAGCATTTTTTGAAGAAAAAATTTGAAGAGAATGCAAGTCGCTGTAAATGATGCTTGTAGATGATGCCTGCCGTGTCTGTTGAATTAGGATAAGCTCTTGTCTGCGCATTTCATCAAGAGCCTGTTCCGTTTCTAATTATGGCAATAATATACAATTTGACCTTTTTACAACCAAACCATACAAAACCTTTTTCTACCTGCCTTTGAATCTCGCAACCGCTCGATTCAAACCAGCCTTTCGGTTTTTTTAAACTAACATCTTTCATTCTGGGTCTGAAAGAATATTATTGCCTTATTATTAAATGATTTGAGAAAAATGGGGGAAAAGAAGTGGGCAAAATCAGGAAAGACGGCCCGAAGACCGTCTTTCCTTTTCTTGAAGTTCGACAAAATGAGAACAATTGTTATCTCTTGTTCTTCTTTTTGCCCAAGGCGTAGGCTGCACCCATGCCGATGAGCAGCAAGGCACCCGAACCGAGCGGAGCTGCGTCAGCGTCCCCTTCAGTGCCATGAGATGGGAGATTCGGGGAGAAGAGTCCACGGGAATTGACGAAGAGTCCGCTGCCTTTTTGTCCACGGCCCAAAAGACCGCCGCCAATATAGCTTTCGCCATCATTGTCGTAGAATTCCGTGTCGCGGCTTGTCGACGAACTGTTTCTAAGGCCTAATCTGGTGAAAATGTCATCTTTCTCATCATCGTTCTTGAAATGAGAGCCTACATAGTGTTTGTCACCATAGTTTTCAATTCTATGCAGGTCACCATAATTATAGTAAGAATAGCTGCCGTCATAATCAGTTGTATAATCATAGTCGATGCCCGCTCTTTGAGCACTTGCGGTGAATGCCATGCCTAAAGCTATTGCCAATGTCAAAACTAATTTCTTCATATTATTTCGTATTTATTTGTTCAACTTTAATTCATTTGGTTTCCGAGGCTGGGAGGTCTCGAGGTCTTGTGACCCCGAAACCTCGCGTCTCGTATTCCGTTTATTCAACAACGATCTTTTGTGTCATGCCATTGAGGTTGAGGATATACAAACCAGCTCTCAGGTTGAGGGCCTTGTTGTAGCTGCCGCTGACGATCTCAGTGCTCAGGACGCGACCAAGGACATCAACAATCTGCAATGTAGCTTCGCCTTCGATGTTGTCGATGACGAGGTTGCCGTTGCTCATGAATGCGAAGTTGTCGTTGTCGCCGTCGTTGCCGTTGGCTTCACCGATTTCGACGTTGAAGACGAGCTTGAAGCGGTAAGCGTAGTCGTTGGTTGAAGCGTTGAAGGTGTAGCTTGGCGTGCTGAGCAGGTCGGTATCCATGCCGGTCAGGTTATCGATGAGGTGGATGTAGTGGGCATTCACGTTTTCGGTGTTGACGCTGATGGTGTAGGTGCCGTCCTTTTCGGCCATGAAGCTGACCGGGATTTCGCCTTCGGCTTCGCTGCTGATGGCTGCATATTCCTGACCGTTCTTAGCGAGGCGGATGTTGGTATGAGCAGGATTCATCATGAACTTGTGCATGTCGCAGCTTTCGTCGAAGCGGACGATGGCGCGGTCGATGACGGCGCTGCGGCTTTGGCTGATGGCCAGTTCCAAATTGGCGCCGCTGCTTGCTGCTGTGGTTGTGATGGCAAGTTCTTCACCATTTTCCGAAGCCTCTACAAAGATGCCTTCGCAAGGGAATATCGGGCCGTTTGTGACAGGGACGAATTCCGTTCCATCCATTCTGTAGAAAGAGCCGCCGATGTAGGCGTCGCAGGCGAACGGGTTGCCGACGAGGTTGAAGCCTGGGTAGTCGAGGCCTGTTCCTGCTTCTGCCTTAACGAGTGTGAGCGCGGTTTCACCAGCAGGCATGAGTTCGCC